>QKCF01000458.1 GCA_003246935.1 Sunxiuqinia sp.
ACAATGAAGTTATGATTGCGGCCGACGACCGAAACGAGATATATTGCAACATCCCAATTCCCGGAACATCAAATCCTTTTAACCATTCATATAACAAACTAAACATCGTCTTCTTTTTTCTGGGTTCTACTGATTAAAAATTTCGCGAATAACTTCCTTGTCATCAAAGTGATGTTTCACTCCGTTGATTTCCTGGTAGTCTTCATGTCCCTTTCCTGCAACCAAAATAATGTCGCCGGGAGCTGCCATCATACATGCTGTACGAATTGCCTCCTTGCGGTTGACAATTGACAACACCTTTTTGCGCTGATGGGCCTCAACACCAACCTCCATGTCGGCAATAATTTGTTCCGGCACCTCGGTACGCGGATTATCTGATGTCAAAATAACCTTATCACTTTGAATCACTGCTTCTTTCGCCATCACAGGTCGTTTGGTTTTGTCGCGATCGCCACCCGCACCAACAACAGTAATCACCTGCTCGTTGCCTGTGCGGATTTCACTAATGCCACTCAATACATTTTTCAAAGCATCAGGTGTATGCGCATAGTCGACGATGGCATATTTACCATCGGGCGAACGTAAAATTTCGAAGCGACCGGCAACCGGACGAAGCTCGCTTATCAATGGCAAAACCTTAGCGACTTCTTCCCCCAACAGAATCGCGGAAGCATAGACTGCCATCAAGTTGTAAGCATTGAATATTCCCGAAAAGTGCGTCCAAACTTCTTGCCCGTCGATCAACAGCAGCATGCCGTCCAAATGTTTCTCCAGCACCTTACACTTGAAATCAGCCAATGTCTTCAATCCGTATGACTTCTGCAGTGCTTTTGTATTTTGAAGTATCACCTTACCATTCTTCTCATCTGCATTCGTCAACGCAAAAGCAGTTGATGGCAGATTGTCAAAGAATTTCTTTTTGGCTTTCAGGTAGTCTGCAAATGTTTTGTGGTAATCCAGGTGATCGTGAGTCAGGTTAGTAAAGATCCCACCCTGAAAATCAATGCCGGTAATCCGATCCTGATGAATCGCATGCGAACTCACCTCCATAAAACAGTATTCACAACCTCCGTCTACCATCTTGGCCATCAGAGATTGTATTTGCAGAGCGTCAGGCGTAGTATGCGAAGATGAAAATTCCTCCTCACCCACATAATATTTAATTGTTGAGATCAATCCTACGTTGTATCCCAATTTCATGAATAGCTTATACAATAGCGTAGCAATGGTAGTCTTCCCATTTGTTCCGGTAACACCAACCACCTTGAGGTTTTGCGACGGATTACCGTAAAAATTCGACGCCATTATACCTAAGGCGGCGGCTGTATTTTCAATTTTTGCCAAAGCTGCCTTTCCAACCTCAACATCCGTACGCTCTGCAATAATCGCAACAGCACCACTTTCAATCGCCTTACCGATATAATCATGCCCATCGACATGCGTTCCCGTGGTTGCCACAAAAACGTCGCCCGCCTTCACCTTTCTCGAGTCAAATTGAATCTGATTGATTTCGGTAGCTAAGCTACCGGCAAGCAGTTCAAACTCAATACCTTTTAATATACCCTCTAATGTCTTCATTTTAACTCAACTCCAAATAGATAGTTTGACCTTTACTTATCTTATTTCCAGCTTTCAGCGACTGCCTACTCACTTTCCCCAACCCCTTCATTTTCACTTTTAATCCCGATTTTTCAAGCAAGTACAATGCATCTCCGCCTGTCATGCCGATAACATTCGGCACTGCACCGGTCTTAAGATCGCTTCCATCAACCTTCGTTGCTTTGTCTTCCACTGCCAGTTTCACCAAGTCCCCACTAAACTGATCGTCATTTATATCCAAGTCCAATTCCTCAGAGGCTTCCAACACATCATCGCGAAAACCTTTTTCAACGATCTGTACTGGCTTTGCTTCCTGCTGTTCATCTGTCATTGAATCTTTCATCTCGTCGCGCGGTTCCAGAAAAGAAGCATACACTTTTGACACAACTTCCTTAAATACCGGACCAGCGACTGAGCCTCCATAATACAAGCCTTTCGGGCCGACCACTACGACAATGATGGAATATTTTGGATCGTCGGCCGGGAAATATCCACAGAATGACGCCTGGTATTTTTTACCACCTTTCACATACCCTTCATTATCGTATGCAACCTGTGCCGTACCGGTTTTTCCGGCGATTGGAAAATGTGAATTTTGGAGTGAACGACCTGTTCCTTCCGTACACACTCCCTCGAGCATCGATTTCGCTTTTGCCAATGTTGATGCTGAACAAATCGAAGGGTTCAGCACTTCTGTATCGAACTTCCGGTACAGCAAGCCGTTTTCTCGAATTTCCTTCACGAAGCGCGGTTTCACCATCCTGCCGTTATTTGCCACGGCATTGTAAAATGTCAGAGTTTGAATCGGCGTCAGTTTAATTTCGTATCCATAAGAAATCCAGGCCAACGACGGTCCCCACCAAACGTTGTCGGTCGGGTATTTAACGTAAGGAACACCTTCTCCAGCAAAGCCAAGCCCCAATGGCTTATTTAAGCCGAAATTATAGATCCGGTCGATGAAATCAGTCTCGTGACCTTCGTAATATTTTGTTATGACCTTAGCTACACCAACGTTGGACGACAATTCCAAAATTTTCTTCACACTAATCGCACCGTGGCCGCCATGTCCGTAATCGCTATCGTAAATCGTCTGTCCTTTGTAATCCCAACGTCCAATTCCGGTGTCGTAAACATCCATCGTGTCAACATAGCCGTCTTCCATGGCAACCATTAAAGACACTAACTTGAACGTAGAACCGGGCTCACTACAACCGGCGTGACCCAACGCATAATTATAGGCCTCACCGTAAGTACCATCCTTGCGACGACCAATGTTGGCGATTGCTTTCACGTCGCCCGTTGCAACTTCCATTACAACTGCAGTCCCCCACTCTGCCTGCGACTGATCCATTTGCCGCATCAAAGCATTTTCTGTAAAATCCTGTAAGTTGACATTAAGCGTTGTGATTACGTCGCGTCCATCTTGTGGTTCAGTAATCGGAACATCAACCCAATGACCTGAATAGTTCTGTTTCAATGCCAAGCCATTCACACCGGCAAGTTCATTCTCCATAATCCCTTCAATGCCCGAATAACCAACATTACCGTGAATACCACCATAAGCCCCTTTATTCATGGTACCGATTGTCCGACTTGCCATATCGCCATGCGGCATAATTCGCTCACTATCGCCAATAACAATCAAGCCACTTCCAAAATTGGAACGCTTCAACATCTCCAGCCGCTTAAAATCCTGCAACTGATTATAATTAACCTTCTCCGGATAAATAAGAAACCAACGATTTCGTTTCTTGAAAGCAGCATTCAGTTGTTGTTTAAACCGGTTTTTTGATATCCCAAAGAATTTTGACACCTCTTCACAGAAAGCATCGCTCTTTTCGCTATAATCACGAACAATGCGAGGCGCCTGCAAGTCAAATCGAAGTTCGTAATAAGGGATTGAGGTTGCCAAAATACTACCATCGTCAGCACATACATTACCCCGCTTTGCCTGAATCTCCGAAGTTGCAGATTTCAGGTTCTTGGCGATCTCCTCCCACTTTTCAGTATCTACATTCTGAATCATGAACAACTTTACCACAATTGCTGCAGTAAGCGCCATGATCACAAAATAGATGATCCCAAAGCGTAAGGTTATGTACTTTCTAATCTCCATCGAACAATCTGAATTGACTAATTAATCTATTGTGTGGCGACCGAGGCCCCTTAATCATCTAACTTTTCTACCTCCAGCTTACGTGCTGGCTCCTGTGGTTCAATTAAATCCAAACCACTCTCAGAAACCTTATTTGCAATAGTTGATGGCCTATTCATCCGCATCAACTCCGTTTCAAAAGTGACAGAAGAAGCGCGAAGCTCCTTAATTGAATCCTGAACCGCCTCCATCTCGGTAAGTGTTTTTTCCGACCAATAACGATTAGCGATGACCAGAATTAGCAAGAACACGACATACAATACAAAAGGAATCTGACTCAGCGCTTTTTCGCTGGCCAGAATACTTCCTCCCAAAAATGATTTCAGGATAGGCTGCCTGCCTTTTGCTTTTTCATTATTTAATGCTTCGTCGCTCATAACTTTTCTGCAATTCTCAGTTTTGCACTTCTTGCTCTCGGATTGCGTTCAATCTCCTCATCGGTCGGAATAATTACTTTCCGGTTTATTGCCTGCAACTGAGAGGTCACATTCCCGAAAAAATCCTTCTCTTGTTTTCCTTCAAAATTGCCGGTCTTGATGAAATTTTTCACCAACCGATCTTCCAGCGAGTGATAAGTAATCACCACCAGTCGACCTCCCGGCTTTAACAGAGCAACACTTTGTTCCAGAAAATCCTTCAGCACATCAAGTTCACCATTAGTTTCAATGCGTAGTGCCTGAAAAACCTTTGCCAAATATTTTGTCTCAGTTCTTTTCGGAACACAAGGCACAATTGCAGTCTTAAACTCATCGATCGTACGGATCGGCTTCTGCCCACGAACAGACAAAATCTGCTTCACCAAACGACGAGCATTTTCGACCTCGCCATAATCCTTAAAAATCCGGATCAGACTTTCTTCATCCGCAGTATTCACAATCTCGGCAGCCGTCCGAGACGAATTCCGGTTCATGCGCATATCCAGATCGCCTGAAAAACGGAATGAAAATCCCCGCTCGGCAACATCAAAATCGTGGGACGAAACACCCAAGTCGGCCAAAATCCCATCAACTTGATCAACCTCCTTGTAGCGCAAAAAATTCCGGATGTATTTAAAATTGTGTCGAATGAAAATAAAACGTTCATCATCGAACGCATTTGCAGCGGCATCTTCATCCTGATCAAAAGCAAACAGCCGCCCATGATCAAGACCCTTTAAAATTTCGCGAGAATGACCTCCCCCTCCAAAAGTGACGTCAACATAGTCGCCATCTTTCTGAATGTTGAGCCCTTCAATACTTTCATTCAATAAAACTGGTACATGATAAACCTGATCCACTAAAATTCCTCCAAGTCCCCAAAATGTTTCCCAAACAAATCACCGTAATCACCCATAGAGCCGATGTAAGCATCATATTCAGCAGCATCCCACAAACGAATGCGTTCGCCCTGACCTATAAACACTACATCTTTTTTGATCTTCACCTTTTCCAAAAAATTATTCGGGAAATTCATCCGGCAACTATCCGGCACCTGTATAACCTTGAAGCTTCTGTAAATCATATCCAGCAACCGGCTTTGCTCCCGGTTATTTCGATTCAATTTACTCGTGAAATAACTCAATCGCTTTTCCCAAGCTTCCATCGGATAGATATTCAAGCACTTCTCATAAGGATCCAGCTCGATGGCCATTTGGCCACCGGAAATACCACCTCCCATTTCATTCTTATAATCGGCAGGCAGAACAACTCGTCCTTTTTCGTCAAATGTTGCTTTTTTTTCTGCTGAGAAGTTCATATGCTAAATGCCTATTTCCCAATCGTAAAATTATAAAATTCCGCAGCAAAAATCCACTCTTTTCCACTTTCAGTCACTTTTTTCCACCAGCCATTCAGAAATCTCATGTTCATTGTCTGTTTATAAAGACCAATTATTTGTTCATCTAAAAACACCAACCGCTGATATTCAGCGTATTTCATTGTTGATAAGATATTAACAACTGTTGATAAAACCACAGGAAAGAAACGTCAACATCCTTAATCTCAATCCCACATTCCACTCTTCGAGATTATTTTTCTATTTTCGACTTAAATACGACGCAAGACATGGCAGAGCAAGAAAAGAATAAACTGAAACCAATTAATATCCGAGCTTTATTCAATGAAAAAAACCCCAAAGTAGCGTTCCTGCTCCCGGGTTTCATCTACAAATACATTGACAAAATAGTACACACTTCGGAGTGCAACGAAATTATATCGAACTACGGGCATCTGGACGGAATCGAATTCGTCCAGAAGTCCATTGAATACTTTGGCGTACATGAAGAAGTATCGGGACTGGAAAACATCCCGAATGAAGGGCGATTTATTTTTGTAGCAAATCACCCGCTTGGCGGCTTTGACTCATTGTTATTAATGAGCAATGTATACAAAAAACTTGGAGAACTGCGCTTCCTCGTCAACGATGTGCTAATGCAAATTAAACCTTTGGCTCCGCTTTTTGTACCAATCAACAAACACGGAGGACACAGCCGCCTCGCCGCAAAACAAATCGAAGAAACCTATTTATCCAACAAGCAGATTCTCATTTTCCCGGCAGGTCTCGCCAGCCGCAAGATAAACGGCAAAGTTATCGACACCGACTGGAAGAAACACTTCATACAAAAAGCGATAGAACATAAACGCGACGTGATCCCCGTACATATAAGCGGACAGAACTCGAACTTCTTCTACAACTTATCGAATTTCAGAAAAACAGTTGGGATCAAATCAAACATCGAAATGTTCTACCTTGCCGATGAGACTTTCAAACAAAAAGGGAAGACTTTTAAATTGACTTTTGGCAAACCCATCCCCTACAGCAAATTCGACAACACTAAGACACACAAAGAATGGGCAGACGAGGTGCGTCGAATTCTCTACGAACTTCCGAAATAAAGCCTGTCTTAATAATGAACGAATCCAAAACCGACTGTAAATATTTTTTTATAGTTTTGTGAATCATTTAAATCAAGCATAAAGATTATGAAGGAGATTGCTGCACCTGTTGCCAAAGAAGCGATTCTGGCAGAGCTGACACCAGACAAGCTTTTAAGAAAAACAAATAAAGGTGCCAATGAGATCTACGTGGTTACATACCACGATTCCCCAAACGTTATGCACGAAATCGGACGCTTGAGGGAAATTACGTTTAGAGAGGCCGGCGGCGGAACTGGAAAAGATCTTGACATCGACCAATACGATATCCAGGAAAAACCATACAAACAATTAATCGTATGGGATCCTGACGCTCAGGAAATCCTGGGAGGATACCGTTACTTAATCTGTGACGGGCTACCATTAGACGAAAATGGTGAAGTAGAACTGGCAACCGCCCGGCTATTCCACTTTTCGGATAAATTCCTAAAGGAGTACATGCCTTCGACTTTAGAACTTGGACGTTCTTTTGTTCAACCTGCCTACCAATCAAGCAAAGCCGGAGCAAAAGCCTTGTTTGCGCTGGATAACCTCTGGGACGGACTTGGTGCGCTGACTGTTGACCACCCCGAAATCAAATATTTCTTCGGGAAAGTGACTATGTATACGCACTTCAACATTGAAGCCCGAAACCTGATCTTATTCTTCTTTGACAAATATTTTCACGACTCGGACGAATTGGTTTGTCCCAAAAAACCAATCGATCTTCACATGGATAAAGAAGCAATCGCCGCTATCTTTAACGGTGGTTCATACAACGAAGATTATCGTATCCTTACACAAAAAGTACGCGAACTTGGCGAAAACATTCCGCCACTTATCAACGCTTACATGAACCTGAGCCCTTCGATGAGAACATTCGGAACAGTTTTAAACGACCGATTTGGAGACGTAGAGGAAACAGGAATCATCGTTACAATAAAGGACATCTACGATGCAAAACGCGACCGCCACATCGAGACTTACATAAAAGACAAAGGCGATGCGTTCCCGGAAATCAAGTAATTTCGATTTTTAAAAGCA
Source organism: Sunxiuqinia sp. (assembly GCA_003246935.1). Classification (GTDB taxonomy): domain Bacteria; phylum Bacteroidota; class Bacteroidia; order Bacteroidales; family Prolixibacteraceae; genus Mangrovibacterium. The sequence goes on from QKCF01000458.1 coordinate 7,690, forward strand.
TAAAAAAGCAGGTTTATCAACCTGCTTTTTTCGTTTCTATATCTTTCTTAGTAAGCTCTACCTTCGAAACCTTCCACAAAATTAATGAAGGAAGTATTCACAACTTTGTTTCCACCAGGTGTTGGGTAATCACCGGTAAAATACCAGTCACCGGTATCATTTGGACAAGCTTTATGCAGGTTCTCAACGCTTTGATAAACGATATCAACCTCTGCACGACATCCTTCAGGCTTCAGCAACTCGGCAATTTTCGCTGAAATTTGCTCTGGTGTAAACTGGCGATAAATTTCTTTCACGTAGTTCACAATCTCTTCTTTCGGCAAATTCTCCTGAGCCTTACATTTATTATAAACTTCGTCGATGATGTGCTCTTTGTTGTGATCTTTCAACAATTCGATAGCTGCGTTAAATGCAATAAACTTGCCCAACACTGCCATATCAATTCCGTAACAGTCAGGGTAACGGATCTGAGGAGCTGACGATACAACAATTACCTTTTTCGGGCTTAGACGATCTAAAATCTTCAGGATACTTTTCTTCAGAGTAGTACCGCGAACAATCGAGTCATCGATAATAACCAGCGTGTCCGTATTTTCTTTGATCACACCATAAGTTACATCATATACGTGAGCAACCAGGTCATCACGACTGGCATCGTCAGCAATGAATGTACGCAACTTCACATCCTTTATTGCAATCTTCTCGACACGAGGCTCCAGCGAAATAATATTCTCCAGATCCTCTTCGGTAATCGTACCGTTTTTAGCCCGGATTTGTTCTTTCTTCCAAACCATCAAATGATCGCGAACTCCAAGCATCATTCCGTAAAATGCAGTCTCCGAAGTATTCGGAATGTAAGAGAACACGGTATTTTTCATATCGTAATCAACCGCCTTCAAAATAGTCGGCGCAAGCAAATGACCTAAAGCTTTACGCTCCTGATAAATATCTTTATCACTACCACGAGAGAAATAAATACGCTCGAAAGAACATGATTTACGCTTATGCGGCACACGCACAATCTGAGTCGAAACGCTTCCGTCCTTCTTAATAATCAATGCTTCACCCGGCTTAATCTGGTGAACATCTTCACCTTTCACATCCATTACCGTCTGGATTACCGGACGCTCTGATGCTACAACCACAACCTCATCGTCGATATAGTAGTGTGCTGGGCGAATTCCCCAAGGGTCACGAGCGACGAAAGCATCACCATGACCAATCAGACCAGCCATTGCATAACCACCATCCCAATCTTTGCTGGCATTCTCCAAAACACTTTGAACATCCAGCGTTTTCTCGATCAGCGGAGAGATCTCACGATTTGAGAAACCTTCATTTTTATATTGGGAAGTGACCAACTTTTTCCAATGCAGTTACTGTATCTGTATAGTTTTTCGGATGCTGTCCGAGATCAATCAATTTCTGGAACAACTCGTCTGTATTGGTTAGGTTAAAGTTACCCGCCAACACCAAGGTTCTTGACTTCCAGTTATTTTGTCGCATAACCGGATGCACAAATTCAATACTGTTATTTCCGAAAGTTCCGTAACGTAAGTGCCCCAAATACAATTCACCGGCAAACGGAAGGTTTTCGTAAACCCAGCCCAAATTATTAATGTCTTTTCCGGCCTTCATTGCCTTTTTAACAGGTTTCCCAACTTTATCGAAAACATCTTTAATTGGGTTTTGCTCCACCGAACGATAACGGTGAATATATTCCTGCCCGGGTTTCAGATTTAACTTCACACTAACCACACCTGCTCCATCCTGCCCGCGGTTGTGCTGCTTTTCCATTAATAGGTAAAGCTTGTTTAAGCCATATTGCCAGGTACCATACTTTTCCTGATAATAACTCAATGGCTTTCTCAACCGAATCAGGGCAATACCACACTCGTGTTTAATTAACTCACTCATTACTTATTTGAATCTGTGTATAGTTTGGGAAATTGAATAATATCCGGAACTATAAAAGCATTCGGATAATTCTTTTTAATTCTCTCTTCTCACTTTTAGCGCGGCAGTCTCCAATCCTGATTTTGAAGTCGGGACTTGAAAACGACATATAAGCGGAAATGTCCGGGTAATTCTTCAGAAAATCGGTTCGCACATTCATTGCTTTCTCACGTGCACCCACACCAGAACTGAAAAAGATTTCGAGACGAAATCCATCAGTCCCATTTTTGCGTTGGCTCATTTCTTTGTGAATGACCAACAAACTATCAATTCGACTGTCTTGCTGTACGTCAATACGATCCAGAATTGTATTTTTCGGGGAAGTTTGCACAGGTTTGTTGGGATTCTCCTGAGCAGAAGTGCTCAAATGAAACAGACAAATTATAATCCCGACAACTATTAACTTCATAGAGGCGACTTTTAAAGGTGCAAATATAGTTGTAATTGATTTAATACAAGAACTGATTGAATCGAATCGAGTACAAATTTTTAAAAAATTCACAATTAAATATTGGTTCTCTCCCTTAATAAATAATTCAACCATAACAGAAAAGACAAACACAGAGTTGACGCTTTAGATCAAAAAAAAGCATAAAATTACAAGCTCGGATCTTTCGGAAATAACAAGAAAAATGAATATTTTACCCCAAAATTATCGAACCCAAATATTAGATTTGGACTAAAAATAGTGACTTTCAGGAACAAAATAACAAAAGCAAAACCATGAGTGACTTAATAAATGACTTCAGAGACTACCGGGAAAAAATGAATGAAAAGATCCTCGGCTCAAACAATAAAGTTATCAAGCGTATCTACAGTGTCGACACCCTGGCATATCAGGAAGGAGCTCTTTCTGTTTCAACAAAAGAAATGCTAGGTCTGGTATCGTCGATGGTTTTGCGTTGCGACGATTGCATCAAATATCATCTTGAAAAGTGCCACGAGCAAGGAATTACTGACGACGAAATTTTCGAAGTATTTTCAATTGCAAACCTTGTTGGCGGAACAATTGTTATTCCCCATACACGCCGTGCTGTTGAGTACTGGGAAGCATTAAACGAAAAAGACGGAACAAATACAAAATCTTAAATTGAGAACACAATGATCGCAATTAGTGCAACAGATAAGAAACTGACAACGAGTATGGATATCCGCTTTGGCCGTGCACCGTACTTTCTTTTAACCGATGGTGAAACAAGCCGATTTGTAAGCAACCCTTTCTGCAATGAAGAAAGTGATATTGGCCCCCGTTTGGTTCAGTTTCTAAAAGAAAAAGAAGTTACAAGGATTGTTACCGGCGAAGTTGGCCCTAAAGCAAAAGCGAAACTCGATGAACTAAAAATTCAGATCATCATGCTTTCCGAAGATAAAATAAGCCTTCAGCACGTATTGAAAAAAATGAACCTTCTTCGTTAACGGACATTAACCTTCGTTACCGGGTATAACTTCCGGTTCATAAATGGGATTAGCGCCAACAAAATAGCTTGTTCGTAAAGTTGCTGGCGAGTAAGCAAATCGTGAGTTAGTAATCCGACCGCACCATTCTGCTGCTTCGATTTTTTCTTCTCAAAAACCACATCGTCGGCATCGCCTAATTCCATCCCTTCGGCAATCAAGCGACTAACTTCAGGTGGCAGTTCGAACGTTGCTGTACGCGAAAGTGAATCAGACTTACCGTCGGAGATCACGATCCATGCAAAAGCAAACAGCCGGTCTCCAACGCAATCTACTCCGCCTTCAATACCGACATAAAAATCAGCACCACGAAATAGCTCCCTGGCGCCTTCTACCCGATTCTCTGCTCCCATCCTCGTTTCTTCTTCAGTCATCGGCTGATCCGAAACGCCGGATGAAACAGCAATCCCCTCGACTTCGACTTCAACCCCCAAATATGCACGGAAAGATTTTAACACTGCATTAACTTTAACCGGATTTTGGGAGGCTACAACAACTTTCATTCTAGATTATCTTTTGTTTTAGTCAATAAAACTAACTTTACTTATCAAATTTTCAAACTTAAAATTTTAAGCATGTTTATTCGGAAAGCAAAGCCCGAAGATGTGTTGACAATAGCAGGTTTCCAACAAGCGATGGCTTGGGAAACAGAAGAACTCAAGTTAGACGACTCGACACTCGCAAAAGGCGTAAAAGCAGTCTTCGACGATCCATCAAAAGGAAACTATTACGTTGCAGAAAGTGATGGAAACGTAATTGCATCTTTATTAACGACTTTTGAATGGAGCGACTGGAGAAATGGAACTGTACTGTGGATTCAATCGGTTTACGTTAGACCAGAGTTCCGAAAAAAAGGAGTTTACTCCGCGTTGTACAAGCACATCCGCGACATGGTTGAACAAAATGAAGATTTGAAAGGAATTCGACTTTACGCAGAAAAAACAAACCAAACAGCACAACTTGTATACGAGAAAGCAGGCATGACTGCAGATCATTATCTTTTGTACGAGTGGTTAAAATAACTCTTAAATGGAACGCAAAACCC
>QKCF01000349.1 GCA_003246935.1 Sunxiuqinia sp.
GAAGAATTTATTTCCCGTCACCGTCTGACCCCAAATGCCTTTGTTAGAAACCGAAAGTTGCCCTTTAAGTTACTATTTCTCTTTATCGTTAGCAGGATAAAAAGCAAGCTGCAATCTGAGCTCGACGACTTTTTTCAACAACTTCAGGAGAACAGTTTTTCCCAACGGTTTATATCGGATGTCGCTTTTTGCAAAGCTAGGAAGAAGCTTTCCCATTCAGCTTTTATTGAAGTACACAAGAAAGTTGTAGATCGATTTTATCAGACGGCAAATTACAGAAAGTGGCTTGGTTTTAGGCTAATAAGTATTGATGGGTCAAAGGTCACTCTTCCGAAGTCGAAAGAAATAAGAGAAAATTTTGGTTCAAATGAGGATGAAACAATAAAAGCACGAATATCAACAGCCTACGATCCACTTAACAAGATTGGAATAGATCATCAAATCACTTCGATCTCAGGTAGCGAAAAAGAAATGTTTGTTCAACATTTAAATGTATTGACTCCAAATGATCTGGTCATTCTTGATAGAGGGTATCCTTCTTTCTTCACGTTTAAGTGTTTGTACACTAAAGGAATTTCCTTTTGCATGCGTATTCATTCTTCCTTTTATTCGGTATGTAACGAATTTTTTGACTCCAATGATACAGATAGAATCGTGACAATTTCTGCCTCGAAGGAATCAAAAAGAGATTGCCGAATCCATGGTTTGAATGTTGAAGATATAGTTATCCGTTTAGTTAAGGTGATTTTAGATAGCGGTGAAATTGAAGTGTTGGCAACTTCATTACTGGACAAAAAGAAATATCCCCGCCCCCTCTTCAAAAGATTATATTTTCTAAGGTGGCCTGTAGAAGAATATTACAAGAGCATCAAGCATACTGTACAACTGGAAAGTTTCTCTGGCATAAGCAAATTGGCAGTATTGCAGGATTATTATGCATGCGGGTTAATAATGGCCTTGGCTGCGATTCTTGCCTTTCCCGTAAACCAAAAACTTAAGAAAACACGAAAAAAACAAAAGCATGACTACCAGATAAATTGGAAAATGGCTTTTGCTAAATTGAAACGGTGTATAACCAAATTATTTTTTATTCAACGCTGTAAAGAAACATTACTATACCTATATCAGGAATTTATTAGAAATACTTGTCCTGTAAGAAATGGGCGATGCTATCAAAGAAATGTAAACCCCTCCAAGAAGAAGTTTTCCCCCAACAGTACAAACCAGTTTAAAAAGCTTAAGTTAATGACATTGACTTCCGAGGTACCCCTCCCCACTTCAGAACTGACTCGTCGGTGTTCAGAACTAACTCGAGTCACCCAAAAGGTGACTGCAGTCAGTTCGGAGCTAACTTGAGTCAGATAAAAGGTGACTGCACTGAGTTCGAAACTGACTCGCTGCACTAAAAAGGTGACTCGAGTCGGTTCAAAACCGACTCGAGTCAGAAAAAGAGTAACTGAAGTGTGTTCTGACCTCAGTCGAGTCGGTTAAAAGATGAGTTAAAGGGTAATGTTCATTAAACTGTGTCAGTTGTTTTTATCTTGAAACGGCAATATCCATTCTTTTCTTCACCAAACAGCCATGAATAAGAGAAAGCGCGACAAAAAAGCAAAAAGGTGTCCACCACAGGGAGAACACCTTTTGCAAAATCTATCCAAAAACCTAAATCTATGTTAATTCACTAAGTGAACTTCATCTTTAATTTCGGGTAAAACCTCAACATCCTTATCTGTTAACGTGTACCCGGCCATATTTAATTTGACATTCTTTGTTGTTGTACCACCGATTTTGAAAAGCTCGTCGGCACCGGTTGTTGTAAAACCGTCGAAGGTCATATCCTGGCTGTTTGAAAGAACTGCAGCAACACCACCTTTATCCAGGTGAAGCACCACATCTTTAAAACCGATCTTTGATGCATAGTTGATACCAATTCCTTTATCGGCTTTAATCAGCATATTTTCGAACTGGATATTCTCAACCGGCATTTCCGGGATCCCCACAATTTTCACCGCTTGCTTAGCACCATTGCGGAAAGCCGGAGTTTCTTCCGATACCGGAGCCGATTCGATGATCAGGTCGCCGGTAATCGGGTCTTCCGATGGTGACTTACCTGCATAAAACAGGTTGAAACGAATCGCCTCGGTTGGAATGTTGCTCATGCGGATATCTTCCATCCAGATGTTTTCAACTACACCGCCACGACCACGTGTACTTTTAAAACGCAACCCACAGTCGGTTCCGATGAAAGTCAGGTTTTTCGCATAAAGGTTACGCACACCGCCCGACATTTCGCTGCCCAGTACAAAACCGCCATGTCCGTGATAAACCACACAATCCTTAATTACAAACAACTCGGTTGGTTTACCGCGCTTACGGCCGTCCTCATCCTTACCCGATTTGATGCAAATGGCATCGTCGCCCACATCAAAGCTACAGTTTTCGATAATACCGATGCGGCAAGATTCCAAATCCAGCCCGTCGCCGTTTTGCGAGAACCACGGGTTACGGATGTTCAGGTTACGAAGTGTCACGTGCTCGCACATCAGCGGATTCACGTTCCAGGCTGGTGAGTTTTGGAAAGTCACACCCTCGAGCAACACCTTTCTACAACCAACCAGGCTCACCATTACCGGGCGCAGATAACGTTTGAAAGGTTCCATATTTTCGATGGTCCATTCTTTGGGCAGTTTATCTTTTTGCTCGTTACCAATCATCGATGCCTCCGACGGGTACCACTTGCGGTCGTCAATCACAACACCTCCCGAATTCACGAACTCTTTCCATTGGTTAGCGGTCAGTTTTTCGATTTTCACCTGGCGCCATTTGCTGCCATCGCCGTCGAAAATACCTTGTCCTGTAATGGCCACATTTTCCAAATCGCGTCCCATGATCGGCGACTCGCAACGAATTTCGCTTAAGCCTTCAAAGAATGAGTCAATCAGTTTATACTGGCTTAAATCGGCAGTAAACTGAATGTAGGCACCATTAGCAGTATGCAGGTTTACATTGCTCTGCATATAAATTGGTCCGGTCGTCCACAATCCGGCAGGAATGAGCACCACGCCGCCGCCAGCTTCCGAACATTTTTTAATGGCCGAGTTAATCGCCTCAGTTGACAAGCTGTGATCATTGGCTACAGCACCAAAATCCTCAATATTGAAGGTGTCGGCCTTGAACGTTGGCTCCTGTATCTCGGGCATTTCAAAAGGCAGGTTCAAACCAGCCGTTGCTGAAGCTTCGGGCTGAACTGTCGCTTTTGGCTGACAGGCAACCAATGCCGTCAGCACAAAGCTTGCCGTTAAATAAAGAAATTGTTTTTTCATAGAAATAGCTTATTGAGTAATATAATTATCGAAATTGATTTGGTCATTCATTGACTTATTTCGCAGGGTTCCAGTTATCGACACCACTTTTCGTGCGGTTTGATGTGCTGAAAATATTTGCCACGGTATAAGCTTTTGCCTCCTTTTTGCTTAACTGATGCGACCATGCAACACGAGGAGAAACACGTGCCCCGGGACCTCCACTTTGATACTCGGCATAATAAGCCGTCTGGTCACGATTTGTTTTCGACCAGTTCGACCAGCCTTCAGGCAGAATGTGATCGCCTAAGTGGCAATTCAGGTAAACTACTTTGGCATAGTCGCGCCAAGGACGCCCCAGGTAACATTTCTCAACATCTTCGTCGGCAGTTAGCTTACAATTCATAAACACATAACCGAAAGGTTGAATTTCAGGGGTGCTGGCAGCAGTTACATAAGAGTCGCTTTTGCTGTTAATGGTACATCCGTCGAAAATGGCAATCGCCTCACCGAAGATAAAATCTGTGGTTCCTTCAATAAAACAGTTCTTATAATACTGGCGACTTCCCTCGCCTGCTGCATAAAGCGTATCCTGATGACCTAAAATCCGACAATTAACGAACTGGCAACGGTCGCCCTCTACGTGCAAAGCAACAGCTTGCCCAACGGGACCGGCAGTATTGGCAATGGTTAAATCTTCAGCCATAAAATCGTTAGCCTCAACCTTCAGGGTGTAGGTATGAAACGTACTGTTCCGTCCAAGGTCAATCTTATCGAAATAGTCGTCGTAAGTAATGACGGTTTCTTTCGCCCCCTCACCTTTCAGAGTCAGCTTGTTGTTCCACGAGTAAACGCGAACTTTTTCCTTGTACACTCCTTTTTTGATGTGGATGATGATTGGC
>QKCF01000212.1 GCA_003246935.1 Sunxiuqinia sp.
GGTGGTTGCCGTTAATCTGACAGGACCATTTTTGTGCACTAAATATGCTGCCGATGAATTGAAGAAGACGAAGGGCGCGATTGTCAATATTTGTTCGACGAGAGCGTTGCAGTCAGAACCCAACACCGAAGCTTATTCGGCAACGAAAGGTGGTTTGTTGGCGATGACGCATGCATTAGCCATGAGTCTTGGACCCGATGTTCGGGTTAATGCTGTTAGCCCGGGATGGATCGACGTTTCAGCGGTGAAGAAAAAGTCTTTGGCACAGCAGTATTCGATCAGTTCTGAGGATCACGCTCAACACCCCGCAGGACGAGTTGGGAAAGCCGAGGATATCGCTAATATGATTGAGTTCTTGCTGCGGCCAGAGAATGATTTTATCACCGGGCAAAATTTTGTTGTCGATGGCGGGATGACCAAAAAGATGATTTACGTTGAATGATAGCAGGCTTAAAGTGAATTTCGTTTGATGAATTCGAACGGACTTTTCACGTGGGTGAAATTTCGAGATAAAATCATTTCTGCAGCCTTCTTGCCAATCTCATCATGATTGGTTGATATTGTTGAAATTCCATCGCATAAAATCTCCTTCACCGGGTTTTCGTTGTAGGAAATAAGACCGATTTCCTGTCCTGCTTTCCAGCCTCTAGCCTTCATGTATTTGATGAACATGTACAGATCGTTATCGGAAATCAGAATATATACTTCATCTTTCTGGATGTTTTCTTCGGTGAGATTATCGATGATCTCAAAATCAAATTGACGGAATTGGCAGAAATGGGTAAAACCTTTCTTAATGTTCGTTGAGTAGTATTCGTTTTGCGGAAATACGAGGTTCAACTTTTTGTATTTCCGAAGCAGTTCAATTGCTTCCTCCAGTGCTGTTTGTATGTCTTTGTCATACTCTTGGTAAACCACCGGGTAATCTTCCAGTTCGTGCCAGTACCGGTCAATGATTAACACCTTATCCTTTGGAATTCTTTGAATGACCGGGACAACTGCTGCCGAGTCGTTCCGAAAGTGGGGAAGAATAACGAAGTAGTCGTAGTGCTTAATGTTTTCATCGATAATCGTTTCAAACTCAGTAATGTCGTAATGGTAAATAAACACATCAACGCTGGCCCGGCTTCCCATAGTTTGAACAAAGGAGTTGTACAGACTACGCTTATAATTACTTAGTTTATTAATGATCATTGCTATTTTCAGACGCTTTCCGGTAGCGGTTTTGTTGACGTAGTAGCCTTTTCCTTTCACTGAAACTAAAATGCCTTTCTTGCGCAGGTTGACATAGGCTTTCTCGACAGTATCGCGCGAAAGTAAAAGGTCCTCGCTGGTTTCATTTATGGAAGGAATACGCTGCCCTTGCTTGAAAATTCCGGACTCAATATCTGTCAGGATCATTTCTTCAACCTGCAGGTATTTGGGGATTTCTGATTCACTGTTTATCCTGTTTAAGTCAGTCATTGGTTTAGTCCTTTTTGCGGCTATTCAGCGTGTTTTAGTTTGGTGCTCGGAATTTATAAAAAATGAATAAGAATGGATGGTTTGACTTTGAAATTTCGCTGATCAATGACTTCGATTAACAGAAAAAGCAGAGGTTGTTAAAGAAGCTAAACGCCCGAAATAAAATAGATATGTTTTTCAACATTTTTATTGGATTGTTGTTTGAGGAAGAAAAAATTTTAATGGCAATAAATATTCCAGAAACCGGTAAGAAAAGAATCGTGATCGTTGGCGCTGGTTTCGCAGGCTTAAAGCTTGCCCGCAAGTTAAGAAAGGAAGATTATCAGATTGTTTTGATTGATCGAAATAACTACCATCAATTTCAACCATTATTTTATCAAGTTGCATCTTCAGGACTAGAGCCTAGTGCAATTTCGTTTCCCCTTCGGAAGATATTTCAACGGGAGAAAAATGTGTCAATTCGTATTACTCAGGTAACCGGCATTGATCCGCAGAAAAAGCAGATTGAGACACAAATGGGGCAAGTTTGGTACGACTACCTCGTTATTGCGACCGGAGCTACAACAAATTATTTTGGAATGGAAGGGGTAACGAAATACGGTATCCCAATGAAATCGGTATCAGAGGCGGTTTATTTGCGAAATAGTCTGTTGCTTAATTTCGAAAAGGCGGTTACCAAAAGCGACACCAAAGAGTTGGAGAGTCTTCTGAATGTGGTTGTAGTGGGGGGTGGCCCAACAGGAGTGGAAGTATGTGGTGCGTTGGCAGAGATGAAGCGTTTTGTGTTGCCCAAGGACTATCCTGATATTGATTTCGACTTGATGCAAATTACCTTGATTGAAGCCAATCCTCACTTGCTTCATGGAATGAGTGAGGGCTTGGGGAATAAGGCCGTGAAATACCTCAAACAAATGGGGGTTAACGTGATGCTCGATAAGCGAGTGACAGGTTACGACGGAAAAACAATAAATCTGGCCAGTGGCGAGGAGCTGATTACGGAAACTTTAGTTTGGGCGGCAGGTGTTCGTGGACAAATCCCCGAAGGTGTCGATCCACAGTTTATGGCTCGCGGAAACCGGGTGAAAGTGAATCGTTACAACGAAGTTGAGGGAATGGATGGCGTATATGCCATTGGTGACATTGCTTATATGGAGACTCCGAAATATCCTTCAGGGCATCCGCAGGTAGCCCAGGTGGCTTTGCAGCAAGCTGATAATTTGGCACATAATTTTGCGAAGCTGTTAAACGGCAAGCTACGGAGCGAGTTCGAATATAAGAATAAAGGTTCAATGGCTACTGTAGGCCGAAACCGGGCTGTAGTCGATTTGCCTTACTGGAAATTTTCCGGTCCTTTTGCATGGCTTGTGTGGATGTTTATCCACCTGATGTCGATTGTTGGTGTGAAAAACCGTTTGCTGATCTTCATTAACTGGCTGTGGAAATATTTCACCTTCGATCAGTCGCTGCGCTTAATCTTACGACCATCGAGAAAAGCACAGGAACGACCTTTGTAGAGGTCACTAGCGACATATAAAGGAAAAGACGGTTGAAAAACCGTCTTTTCCTTTATATTATGAATTGACTACAGCATCGAGTTCTTCCGGGGTAATTGGAATGCGGTCTCCCAGAATTTCGCACCCATCTTCTTTGATCAGCAAATCGTCTTCCAGACGGATACCTCCAAAGTCGCGATAGTTTTCCAGCTTGTCGAAGTTAATAAAATCGGTGTTGATCTTTTCAGTTTTCCATTTGTCAATTAAAGCCGGGATAAAGTAAATTCCGGGCTCATTTGTGATTACAAAGCCAGGCTTCAATCGCTTGCCCAAACGCAGGTAGGCTGTTCCAAATTGGTCAACGGGACGAACTTCATCGTCGTATCCAACATAGATCTGACCAAGATCTTCCATGTCGTGTACATCCAATCCCATCATATGGCCCAGCCCGTGAGGGAAGAACAGGGCGTGAGCTCCGTTTTTTACAGCTTCTTTTACATCACCTTTCATTAAGCCCAGTTCCTTCAAACCGCTCGCAATGATTTCTGCTACCGACAGATGTGCCGACAAGTAAGTGATTCCGGCTTTCGCAATTGATGTAGCATGATTATTGGCTGCCAGCACAATCTCGTAAATTTCGCGCTGTTGCTGTGTGAATTTTCCACCAACAGGTGTTGTCCGGGTAAAGTCGGATGCATAGTGCGATAAGCTTTCTGCACCGGCATCAACAACCATTAGTTTACCTTGTTCCAGAGTGCCTGAGTGGCTATGGTTATGCAGTGTCTCGCCATGTTGGCTAAGAATGATGGGGAACGAAATTGAAGCTCCTTCCGCATTTGCAATTCCTTCCATCGTTCCGGCTATTGTTTGTTCCCAAGTGCCAGGGTGAGCCATTTTCATGGCTGTGACATGCATATTATATCCGGTTGCGCAAGCTTTTTTGATCTCAGCAATTTCCTCACGTCCCTTGATCTCGCGCTGTGAAATAACGGCTTTCACTAGTTCCAAAGAACTGTAATCTTTCAATTTGGCCGGATGAATGCCCAAAAGTTCTTGTAGTAAGAGTTTATTCTCGGCTCGGTAAGGAGGTAGAAAATGAATTTTTCGGCCTGAAGAGATGGCTTTCGAAATAAAAGAGAACAGCTTTTTGAAAGGTTCAGTTTGGCTACATCCAACCTTCGCTGCATTTTCTTTTAAACTAACCTGTGGCCCCATCCAAATGATATCTTCAATTTCAACATCGTTTCCAAACAAGATGTCGTTGTCATGATCGATATCAATAACTCCGGCCAAGCCCTGAAAGTCGAGCCCGAAATAATATAAAAAGTTACTGTCTTGTCTAAAATGATAAGTATTGTCGGCATAGTTCATTGGAACGTCAACATTCCCGAGTAGTAGAACAATACCATCTGAAAGTAGTTCTTTCAGTTTTTTCCGTCTTACACTGTAAATTCCTTGCTTAAACATGGTTTTCGATTAAAATTATCAATCAACAGGTGAAGATAAGCATAATAAAGTGGTCATTCTATGACTTTTCACAAAGGCCTTCAGCAATTTAAAACTTTATTTGACAATTAAAATACTATCAAACATATAACAGAATAGGTTGAAAAGGCGTATCTTTTACTATAATAAACTAACATCAAGAGTCATGTATAATACGTTGCTAAATTATATGAATCGAAGGTTGGGGGAAGAAGAGAAAAAAAGCACCCCCAGTTTTAAAATTGCAGGTCCGGTAATTACGATTTCCCGGGAAGTTGGTTGTGGTGGGATACTCGTTGGTCAACACCTTGCCGAAGAGTTGAATAAAAGCGTCTATTGCAAGCAATGGCAGGTGATTAGTAAAGAAGTTCTCAGTCAAAGTGCAAAAGAGCTTAAGGTGAAGCAAGAGAAAGTTGATCGTCTTTTTGCTTCATCAGAACATTTCACATTCGACGAAATTCTGTCGGCATTTTCCGAGAAGTATTACAAAAGCAATCGTGTTATTATGAAAACAGTGAGGGAAGTAATCCACAATTTTGCCTCCGATGGTTGTTGTATTATAGTTGGTCGTGCCGGTCATTTGATTGCGTCTGATATTGATAATTCACTACATGTACGGTTAGTTGCTCCTATGAAATGGCGTGTTGACTCGGTTGCAGCCAGTAAGCAAATGACCAAGGCAGATGCGTTGAAATATATTAACGACATCGAAAAGGAACGTACTGTGTTTCGCGATTATTTTAGAAAAAATAAGGATGAACAAGAACGCTTTGATCTGACTATTGATGTATCGCGTTTTGAACTGACAGACTTGATTAAACTAATAATTAAGGCTTTCGAGTTACGTGGAATTCCGGAACGAATGAAGAAGAATGTTCCGTATTTCTAATGAAGAGATTGAAAAAAAGTTGTTGGAAGATATAGAGTCGTCTGTGAACTTACAGGCGACTCTGTTTTTATCTGTTCAGTTTTATTTTTTCTTGTGGATTTCGAGCGGCGAGAGCACCAATTAAACAAATGACGGATATTCCGACGCATCCCCAGGCTGCAACGCTATATGAGCCAAAATGCGATAGGGACGAACTGAAGATAAGTGGACCAATAGCACTGAAAAATACCATCAGCGACATGGAGAATCCGCTAATTTCGCCCAAATATTGGCGGCCAAAAAAGCGCGGCCAAGCAACGCTGATTAAAACGGAATAGATTCCGGTTGCAATACCATTTCCGACAATTAACAGATAGTAAAAGAAGGGGTGTTGCAGGTGTGGGATACTTACAGCCATGGCCGTCAATCCCAGCAAATAAATAATTAGCAAAACTTTTAGCTTGATGTAATCGCTCAGATATCCGCCGGCAAGTGTGATGACAGTTGAAATAGCAGAAGCCGGAATGAATATGAATAATGCTTCTGCTTTGCTCATCCCAACCTTGTCGAAGATTGAAACCACGTTGAAAACAAAGCCGGTAATCATAAGTGCATAAATGGCGAACGAAATAGCATAAATCCAGAATACGTAAGTTTTACGCGCTTCGATCAGTCGGTATTGCTTTTGAGCCTTGCGCTGAACAGAAGAGTCTTCTAGGTCAGAATCATCCATATTGTCCGGCTTCAAGTCACATTCTTCCGGATTGTCACGATAGAAAATAAAAACGACCAGGCTGAATAGAACGATCGCTGTTCCTCCCATAAGCATCCAGGCTTCTCTCCACGAACTATGCTCAATGAGTTTATCGAAAGTATAAGGCGCCACAGAAAAGCCAAATGAAACAAAGACACTGCTGATCCCCCCGGTTAAACCCCGTTTCACGATGAACCACTTCATGATCATGTTGCGCGAAATCATGGTCATGGCACCTTGGCCGGACAAGCGAAGCAAAAAGAATCCAACGGATAATACGGCAACACTGACGTAAAATTGAGCATGTTGCAGGTTGAGTAAATTGCCAAGGTATAGCGCTATCCGGTCAGATTGACTCATGTAAAAGAGGATCGCTCCCAGGCAGATTGATGTTAATATTCCCATCCATCTGGCACCATACCTGTCGTAGAGTTTACCCACGTAGGTTAAAACGAACGAACTGCCAATCGTCCCGATTAGATAGGTTGTGCTGAGTTGATCACGGCTAATCCCGAAAACCCCAATCAGGTGATCGGTAAAGGTGGAAACTCCAGATGTTTGGCCGGGGGCACTCATTAACACACCGATTGTTCCGACGACAAGAATAACCCATCCATAGAAAACAGGAGTGGAAGATGGAGTAAACGGGAAATTATTAAATTTTTGTTTTATCAAGGCTTTGTGTTTGAACATCAAACTTAATACGAAAAAGGCTTGTTTGCGCAAGTGAAGTGCATCAAACAAGCCTTTTCAGTATTATTTAATATTGTTTGTCCTACGATTTATTTGGTTGTTTCGTCAATCAAATATCTATTGCGGTCGGACGAATTCCGGGAGAAAAGTTCGGCCAAAAATCCGGCAAGGAATAGCTGGGTTCCGATAATCATTGCAGCTAACGACAGGAAAAAATAGGGACTCTCAACCACTTTGGGAGCCGGAATTTCGTGTCCAACGGCAATTAACTTGCTAATTCCTAAGTACGCAGAGGCCAGAAACCCGACAATAAATACGATCGTGCCCAGTACCCCAAAAAAGTGCATTGGCCGCTTGCTGAATTTCGAAATGAAAATTACGGACAGCAAGTCTAGTGGGCCTCGGATGAAGCGTTCAAAGCCAAACTTTGTTTCGCCATATTTACGTTCCTGATGCTTTACAACTTTTTCTCCTATTTTTTTGAATCCGGCCCATTTGGCAATGATTGGGATGTAACGGTGCATCTCACCATAAACCTCGATACTTCGAACCACTTGTTTGCGGTAGGCTTTCAGTCCGCAGTTAAAGTCGTGAATTTGGATTCCTGAGCTACGCCGGGCAATCCAATTGTAAAATTTACTGGGGATGTTCTTGGATAAAACAGGGTCGTATCGTTTCTTTTTCCACCCTGAAACCAAATCAAAGTTTTCTTCGGTGATCATTCGAAATAGGTCCGGAATTTCTTCCGGGCTATCCTGAAGGTCGGCATCCATAGTTATAACCACGTCACCTTGAACTTCGCCAAATCCAACATGCAATGCTGCCGATTTTCCGTAGTTTCTTCTGAATTTAATGCCTTTTACAGCTGCGTCTTTTTTGTGAAGCTCTTCAATAACACTCCATGAGCTATCGCTACTGCCATCATCAATTAAAATAATCTCGTACGAAAAATTGTTTGCATCCATCACTCGCTTGATCCATGCGGTCAACTCGGGTAATGATTCTTCTTCGTTTAACAACGGAATAACTACAGAAATATCCACCTGCTTTGAATTAGTTGCTTAATTATGCTGTAAAGTAAAGAATTATTCTTCTGAATTTAACTCCGACATTGCTTCTTCATAGTTGTCGAGGTTAGCGTTCTTTTTCACAATTGCCGATGTGATCAGGGAAATGACCGAACCCAGGATGACGCCACTCAATAACGCACTCTTCAAAGCTTCAAACGCAGAAGGGACAGGTTGGTCTTCAAATTTAACCATCGCAGCATCGATTTGGTCGTCCGGAACTCCGTGGTTAACCATGAATTGGTATGTCTTTTCCTGCACAGCTGTAAGCATTCGTTTTGCATATTCCGGATCGATGTATCGATTCAAAATGTATTGATAAAGACCGGTTATCACGCTACTGAATACAACAATCATAAGTGCATAAACGAATGCTTGTCCAAAGGTTATTTTCCCGTCAAGTGAATTGTCGCGATACTTTTTTGTGCAATACAATAAGAAGAAAATTAAGATGCCCAAATTCAAAAACAAGATTAAGAATGAAGTCAAAAAGCCTGTTTTTTCAATTAATGCTGTAGCCCAAATTGTAAGCTGAATTAAGATTACGATAATGGCATAGTAGATACCATTGGTTAACGCGAGTTTCAACGGGGAATTTTCGTCTTGCATTTGAATTGGATTAATGTTTTACACAAATATATTCGATTTTTTGAATGTACTGAAATTAAATGGATGATCGGACTGGCTCGAAAAAACACGTGTCGATTCAAAGAATACAAGGTTGTTTCACTTTTGTAGGATTGGATCCAACGGCCGTTTTTATCACCGGGAAGTTCTCTTTCCGAAAAAAGTAAAAAAATATTGCAAAAATATTTCTTTGAGAGTTAGCTTCTTAGTCGGATTGTCGGTGAAAAAATACCGGGCAATTTGTGATTTCGTTTGCAGTGAAAACAAAAATTTCTACTTTTGTCGCCGGGTAAGTCCTGTACGACCAGCTCCCTCTGAATCCCCCCAGGGTCGGAAGGCAGCAAGGGTAGGAGGTTGAGCGGTGCGATACAGGTAGCTTACCCACTTTTTATGCCGGATTAGCTCAGTTGGCCAGAGCACGTGATTTGTAATCTCGGGGTCCACAGTTCGAATCTGTGATCCGGCTCAGAAGTCGAAAGACTCGTTCTACTTAGAAATGAAATTTAAAATTTGGGGAGATACCAAAGTGGCCAAC
>QKCF01000326.1 GCA_003246935.1 Sunxiuqinia sp.
ATGGTAGCTGCGACCAGTACTGTTGTTAGTCGTTTGCCGATGAAACGGGAAAGCATGATAATTGAGGTTGTGCAAACAGCCGTTGAACTTAACGAAAAGGCTAATGCATCTCCAAGTCCGAGATCGGTATATTGAAGGATTGGGGCTAAAAAAAGGATATCTGCACCGTTGCATAAGTAGATTGCTGTACCAATTCCGGTTAGTAATAATAAGGTTATTATTCCTTGATTCGATGGTAATTGATCGATTAATTTGAGGGGACCCGTTAGCTCAAACAGCAGCCCGAGGATGCCTGCAATCAAAATGTATGGAGCGATTTTCCCAACTAACACCCAACTTTTGCGATAAACATCTTTGCCAATAACTGCGGAACACGAGGAAGTGTCACAACTTTTATAAATTCCTATTTCCGGTTTTCCCATTTTTCGGTAAGCGAAATCGACAACTAATCCGACAAAAACAGAGACTATCAGCGAACCAAGTATCCGAAGCGTTCCGTACCAAACGCCTAAAACAGAGTATGATAAAAAAATGATGTAAGGGTTAAGTAGTGGTGCAGCCATCACAAAAGTTATAATGGCTCGAAGAGGTAATCTGTTTTTCATTGATTCGATGAGTGGAATTGCACTGCATGAACATACGGGGATAACAGAGGCATAAACGAAGGCGCTGAGTTGATTTTTGGGAAGAAATTTGCGGTAGCGTGTGAAATATTTCTCGGTCAGCGTACCTGCAAAAGTACCAGCAACAACAACCAGAAATAATTCAACTAAGTATTCATTAATCAAGAACAACCAGGACGGGAGGAACTTGTAGATCACACATTTCTCGCGGGTATTATAATGAATGCCGTACCAGGTTGAGTAGAGCGTATCAATGAGCAGGATGGCTAGTACAAGCCAGACCCCCAACTTATAAAAGTTGATTTTAGGATTCTTCGCTCGGGAGAACTGCGCAGATTGGATGAAGCTCATGGTTCTGTCCTGTTAAGGTTGAATGTTTCAATTGTTTTGCCAGCATCACTTTCGTGATAGGCAGTAATTTGTGATGTTTTGCTTTTGTCGCTAATCACTACTTGAAGGTTTTTCTTCCAGCGACTGTCTGTGATTTTCTCCCAGTTTTGTTGATAAACCGACTTTAGTCCTTTCATGAAAATCCGGGTCTTTTCAATTCCTTGTATGCAATCTCGGTTCTTTTGTGTTGCAACAATTTTAACCTGAATAGTGTCTCCTGCCGAGTAGGCAGCCTTCTTGTTTTTACAAAGCTCAAATTCGTAGTTTATCGGGTTCGACTGCTTTTGCTGAAGTGCATAGCCTTTAGCACACAGAAACGTTAATAGCATCGACAATATGATAAAGCTAAACTTGGCTCGCAGGGAGTTATATGTATTCAATTGCATCGTATGGACAAACCGTTATACATTTTCCGCAAATCATACAATTGTCGGCGTTAATTACAGCAGGGCTACTCTCTACATCAATCGCATTAACATCTGAACATGCAATTACACATTCACCGCAAGCATTGCACAAGCTCATGTCGATTGTTGGTGTATCTACTCCACTGTTTGTTTCAACGATGGCATCTTCGCTGCACACAGCATAACAATCGCCGCATTGAGTACATTTGGTTTGATCAATGGTTGTTACTTTGCTGGTGCTTCCCGAAGTACTTTTTGTTACAGCGCTGTGTGTGCATGCCGAGTAGCAGCTTCCACAATTCGTACACGCTGACGAGTTTATGGTAACGTAGGCTTTCGAAATTGCGTTATGAGGACAGGCCGATAGACACTTCCCGCATTTAACACATTTTGAGGTGTTGATTGATGACTTATTATTGACCCTTGAAATGGCCCCATAGTTACAGGCTGAAGAGCAGCGCTCCACGCAACCATGACAATTACTGCCAACAGAGTAATTTTCGCGTACGTAGCTAATTGCTTTGCCTTCATTGTTACAAGCTGTAACGCAGTCTCCACATCCGACGCATTTACTGCTCGAAATTGTATAACTGCTTACTGATGCAGCAGCGTCGATTGTAATGGCATTTTCGGGACAAGCTTCCTCGCATTTTTCACAAGCAGTACATTTGCTTGAGCTGATGGTATAGGTTACACCAGGTATTGATATGGCAGACTGCTGGCACACAGCAACACATTGCTTGCACTCAGTACAAGTGTCTTCATAGATCGAGTACACGGCAAGATCCATTGATATTGCTTCGTATTCGCATACCTCAGCACATTCGCCACAAGAGGTGCATTCGGCCTCGATTACTCTTAGTCCTTTATAAAAATCAGCGTCACATGAGCTCAAAAAACGGGAACCTAAGCCTGCGGCACCAACAAACAACAGTGATTGGCGAATAAATTTTCTGCGGTTACTTTTTTCCATATTGTCCTGTTTTTTTCGATTAAAAAAATACTCTCATTTCGAGACGTGCTAATTTCGACCACTCATTGAGGTCATCAGATGTCATCAGGCCGGTTAGTGCTGTTAACCTAAGATGCTTTTTTAAGTAGAATTTACCGATTGAAAGATCTGCTTCTTGCATCTTCTGACCCTTACATTGTCGGGTATATTGAGCTTTTATACTTAGTTCCCGTTCTGTAAATTGGTGTTTGAATGAGGCATTTACAAGCGGAAGATCAAAAAGGTCCATTCGGAACACTTCACCTAAAAACAGGTTTGAAAACCGGGGTAAGGCAGAACCTGATTGATCGATGTCGTGTTTTGTCAGGTAACTGGCCTGTAATGTTGTCAGATTACCTGATTTTGTTTCGAACTGCTTTTCATACTGCAAGTACAAAATCCATGTTTTCGCATCTTGTGTAAGTTGATAAAGTCCTTCTGCCTTTAATGTTCCAACTGACGCGAGCTTGAGTGAGGTATTTAGCCCCAAGTCAACTAACGGATTTTCGTAGTAAGGGCCGAACTCACTGTATACAGTTGCTCCGTAGGAATCGAATCCGAATTTTGCTTTTTTTGAGTCTGACTCGAATGTTGAGAATTCATCGAATGCTTCAAATTCACCAGTTGTTTTAGCTTTGGCTTTTTTATTGGAATGTGAAATAGTCTTTTGAAATGAGAATGTCGCAAAATTTGTATCACCGATGTTACTTCCGGCAGAAGGAGTTCGTGCCGGAACAATGTCGTAAATGTAGGCTGTTGAGCAAAAAATTCCGTTTCGGGAAAAGTTCTTGGTGACAGTCCCTGTTGCCAACACGAACCTGGAGTCACCGACATCGTATTTTATACTTGCGCCGAGGGCTCTTTCATTAAGCAGAAAGTAGTCACCTGCCTGCATTTGATGTAATCCCAGACGGAGGCTGAATTTATTTGAAAAGTAATTCGCCGATAACTCACGCAATCCAATTCTGCTTTGAGTATAAGTTTCCTTGAGATCAAGATCGTGGTTGTACCAGTATTTGTAAGCACCCTCTGCATAAAACTGAAAGCGGTTAAAGGTTAGGTCCGCACCCAGAAAGGCCATGCTATTGCCAATATAGTTGTTTGATAAATAACCAGCGCTCGCTTCAAGTTCACCCGCCCAATTCAACTTGGAGTTTTCGTAGAGCGGTTTTAAATTACTGGCTAAATGGCTCCTACATTCCCATTGTGCAAACGACGCTGATGTCAAGCCGCAAAGCAATAAAGAAGTTATAAATTTGATCTTGGTCATAAATCTATTTTTGAAGTCTTAATTTTTCTGGATTGGTCGATTGCGTTAAAACGGCAGGTGTCGAGACATTTTCCGCAACGGATACAGTTTTCCTGATCAATGATATATTGGTCAGCTGTCGATGAAATCGCATTCGAATCACATGCTTTCACGCACTGTTTGCAGCTTTTGCAGGAAGGTGTGATTTGCAATTTTGACGCGCCCGGAATCTTTTCAATCCACCCTAGCACTAGCCCTACCGGACAAATTGCACGACAAAACGGGCGGTATATTAGGATGGAGCTAATGAGTAGAACTGCAAGTAAAACGTATCCGGTAGCATTTACTGAGAATAGGTTGAATGCCACTTTGAACGGATCAATTTTGATGAAAAGATTGATCCTTGTAATCAGTAGTTGGAGAATCAACGCAATAAGTGCTCCGTATTGGACGTACCTCAGAATCCGTTGTGATTTCTCATTTTGAAGTCCTTTGAATAAGGTCGGACGGTAGATAAACTCCTGCAACGCGCCGAGGTGGCAAACCCAACCACACCAAACCTTCCCGAAGATATAAGTGATCGGTAGAAGTCCGATTATCCACACGAGTGTTACCCATCGCGTTGGTTCACCTAGTAGAAGTAGAATAAGATTCTGGAAGCTGGAGATCATACACGGACAACCGGAACTGTAAAAGCCCAAATAGATTATAGTTCCAAGCATGATAAAAAAACGTAGTTTTCTCCCTCGTGATTTTCTGTAGGCAAGACTGGCAATTACGGTAAGTATAAGAGCGATTAGTGTTCTGAATAATGTTGTGGTCTCTTTCTCGTCAATGAATGAATTACTTTCTGGTTGTTCTGAGAAAGTTTCAAATTCGTCCAGCCCGTCTGATGAGACGAATTCATCAGAGTTTTCTACGCTTTCAAACTCGACGCTGTCTAGCTGAGTAAATTCATCAAAGTCTGAAGTGTCGACGGAATCGCCCACGTCAGCAACTGCAACTAAAGTGGTGCTTGTACCATCTTCAGAAAGAACAGAGGGATGATTTTCGTGCACCGACGATTGACTCGATACGCTCATTGATAAGCCAATAAAGCATGTTAGTCCAACGCCCCAAAATACTTTCTTAAGTCGGTTTGTTTTGGAGAGCAGAAGAATTAGTGCTATTTCAAGTATAATGAGAAAGGGAAACTCCTTGAATGGCAGCGTTGCGAGACTTCCCGATGTTTCGTTGCATGTAGTGCAATCAACACAGCCGTTGATGCTTGTTAGCGTCATATTTGCCAACACTGTATTTAGCTGCAAGAAAAACATTGCTGTCAAAGCCGACACTGATTTAACCCGATGTTTCATGATTCCGGTGATCTTGTTGGGTTAAGCCTTTTTTTGTAACGCAATTTTCCCGAATCCACCGTCTTTTTGACAGCTGCGCTTACAGGCTATCTGGAATTCGTGATCGCCGTCAGGTAGAACAATCACCTTTAATTTACGGGTAAAGGTTCCCTGTTTTATTTCTTTCCAAGGGGTTGCTCCTGCGATTTTACATCCATCAGCCATTATTTTGGCGTCGGCGATATTCTCATGGCAATCGCGGTGTGTGTTGATGACGGTGAGTTCGATAATGACAACGTCTCCTGCTTTGTAAAAATCTTTCTTGGCGTTGTCCTGAATGTTGAATTCAATTTCGCAAGCAAAGTTACTAAGAGTTACTGCGAAAAGGAAGATCATTAAACTCACGACTTTTTTCAATTGATGCTGTCTCATATGTGGATGTCTATAGATTGGTTTACATGATATCCTCAGATTTGCGACAGCACCCTACTGAAAGAGGTTTATTGTTATTCGATCTAAATAAACGTCCCTCTGTGTAGGGCAAAAAAAAGAGCTACTCTTATGAGTAACTCTTTCTTTTATATGTATTGGGATTAAGCTCCAAAGTCATCGAAAAGTACGTTTTCGTTAGGAACGCCTAGATCGTAAAGCATTTTTTGTACTGCTGAGTTCATCATTGGCGGGCCACACATGTAGTAGTCGATTTCTTCCGGTTCTTCGTGTTGTCTCAGGTAGTTATCGTAAATTACCTGGTGAACGAATCCTGTTTTGTATTTCACATCAGCTTCATCAGCTGCTGGGTCAGGACGGTCAAGAGCCAGATGGAATTTGAAATTAGGGAAGTTTTTCTCAATTTCCATGAACTGGTCGTAATAGAAAACTTCTTTCCATGAACGAGCTCCATACCAGAAAGTCACGTTTTTCTTGGTTTCTTTTACGGTGTGGAACAAGTGGAACAAGTGTGAACGCATAGGAGCCATACCAGCACCACCACCGATAAACATCATTTCGCTATCGTTGTTTTTCAGGAAGAACTCACCAAAAGGACCAGAGATTGTGACTTTATCGCCCGGTTTGCGAGAGAAGATGAATGAAGAACAAACCCCAGGGTTTAGTTTCTTGAATCCGCCATTTACGCGGTCGAAAGGAGGCGTAGCAATACGGATGTTCAACATCACGATATTTCCTTCAGCCGGGTGGTTAGCCATTGAATATGCACGGAATGTTGGTTCCGGGTTTTTCATTTTCAGGTCAAACATACCATATTGTTCCCATTCTGAACGGAATTGCTCGTCGATGTCCATGTCTTTGAAATCGACATCAATTTTAGGAACGTCAATCTGAATGTAACCACCTGATTTGAAATCGAGTGTTTCTCCTTCAGGCAATTTCACAACGAATTCTTTGATGTAGGTAGCTACGTTGTTGTTTGAAACCACTTCGCATTCCCATTTCTTAACACCCAGAACTTCTTGGTGAATGTGCATTTTTAAGTTCTCTTTCACTTTTACCTGACAAGCCAAACGCCAGTTGTCTGCTTGTTCTTTACGAGTGAAGAAGCCGGTTTCTGTAGGCAGGATTGATCCAGCACCCTCTTCAACCTGGCAACGGCACATACCACAAGTACCACCACCACCACAAGCAGATGGCAAAATTACTTTGTTGTTGCTTAGAGTAGAAAGTAGGGTATTACCCGGCTCTGTTTCAACCTCCATGTATCCATCGTTAATGTTGATCTTAACAGCACCGGATGGCGTCAATTTCTTTTTAACAAACAACAGAATTGATACCAACAGGATGATCATCAAAAGGAAGATCACCACACTGGTAACGACAACTGTTGATTGAGCTGCTAATAATATCATAGTTCTCAATTTTACAAATTAAAGTTTAATACCCATGAAGCCCATGAATGCGATACCCATAAGTCCGGTGATGATGAAGGTTATACCTAAACCACGCAACGGAGCCGGTACGTTTGAATAACGGGTCTTCTCGCGGATTGCTGCAATACCAACAATCGCAAGGAACCAACCAATACCTGAGCCTACACCATATGTTGTTGCTTCAGCAATGTTGTTGAATGCTTTTTGTTGCATGAACAGTGATCCACCAAGAATTGCACAGTTTACTGCAATCAAAGGAAGGAAGATTCCCAGCTGAGTATACAATACCGGCGCAAATTTCTCTACAATCATCTCAACCAACTGTACCATTGATGCGATAACAGCGATGAACATGATGAATGACAAGAAACTCAGGTCAACGTCTGCAAATTGAGGTCCTAACCAAGTCATTGCACCTTCTCTTAACACTTTTGTTTCAAGCAGGTAGTTTACCGGAAGAGTGATTGCCAATACGAAGATTACGGCAGCACCCAACCCGACAGCAGTCTTCACCGATTTTGAAACAGCAAGGTAGGAACACATACCCAGGAAGTATGCGAACACCATGTTTTCAATGAAGATCGACTTGACGAATAAATTTATAAGATTTTCCATATCGTATCTTAGATTGAATTTCTGAATTAGTCTTCGATTAATTTCCGGTTCTTACTACGTTGTACCCAGATGATAACACCTACAGTAACCAGAGCCATCGGAGGAAGGATCATCATACCGTTGTTTGAGTAGAAACCACCGTTAGCAATATACCAGCTTTCCGGAATCAGTTTAAATCCAAACAGACTGCCGGAACCTAACAATTCGCGGAAGAAAGCGATGATCACGAGGATCATACCGTAACCGGCACCGTTGCCAATACCGTCCAGCAATGATGGCCAAGGTTTGTTACCTAAAGCGAAGGCTTCCAAACGTCCCATCAGGATACAGTTTGTAATAATCAAACCTACGAATACTGATAATTGCTTGCTAACATCGTAAACGAATGCCTTCAGAACCTGGTCAACCAAAATTACCAAAGCTGCAATTACAACCAGCTGAACGATGATACGAATACGGTTCGGGATCGTATTACGCAAAAGTGAAATAATCACGTTTGCAAAAGCTACAACTGCTGTTACTGCAATAGCCATAACAATAGCCGGCTTCAATTGGGCTGTAACCGCCAAGGCCGAACAAATACCCAATACCTGTACTGTAATCGGGTTGTTGCTGTTTAACGGGTTAGATAACAGGCCCAGATTTTTCTTTGAAAATAATGCTTCTTTTTCGCTCATCTTCTTCTATTTTTTCTGGTTGAAAAATGATTTATAGGCGCCTAAATCGTCCATCACCATTTTTTGCAAACCTTTAGACGTAATTGTACCTCCCGAGATTGCATCAACTTTGTGCTCTTCAGGAGCAGTTTCGTTTGATTTGGCAACAATGATAGAGTAGAATTCACCATTGTTATCGAAAATAGTTTTTCCGGCGAATTGTGCCTGGAATGGCTTTGTTGCGATCTCAGCACCCAATCCCGGAGTTTCACCTTGGTGGTCGAATGTAGCACCATATATGGTGTTCATATCATTGTCTACTGAGATATAGCCCCAGATTGGTCCCCAAAGACCGGCCCCGTATAACGGTAAAATGTATTTGATGTTACCGTCGATATTACATTCGAAAACCGGTAATTGGCGATCTTCTACTTGCTTAGCGCGTTCTTTTTTCAAGTCAACTGTAAAGGCATCTCCATCAACCTTTTCGCCTTTAGAGTTAACAATGTATGAGTTTACAATTTTCTCGCTGTAAATCTGTTCAGCATCAACAGCAGTTGCTGCAATGTTTACAGAAGCAAGAATATTTTGTTTTTTCTCAATTTCAACATTCTTTGCTTGATATGGCTTCAGATTGAATGCAGCAAACGAAAGGATTGCGGCAACCAAAATAACCATTACCGAGGCATATATAAATGTATAAACATTACTATTCCTGTCCATTATCGTAGTCTTTTCAGGTTAAACATTTACTTTTGCCCGTTTCAACCGACGTTTGATGTTGCCTTCAACAACATAGTGGTCAATC
>QKCF01000193.1 GCA_003246935.1 Sunxiuqinia sp.
CGATCCTCAATCTTCCTTGGCCTCTAAAAGACCAGGACCTGATTACTCATTATCAATTGAAGGAGTTAGAGGATGGAAGCTGTTTGATTAAAATAACTAGCTGTCCCGAGGCCTTTGTAAAAGAATCGAAATATGTCCGGATTCGGGATTACGAAGCCTGCTGGCAGCTTACAAAACTTGATGAAAACAGGATTCATATTGTCTTTGTAGCGATTAGTCGCGATGGACCCAGGTTTCCTCGGGTAATTCTGGATCCTTTGATGAAAAAAGTCTTTCGAGACAATTTTAATGATTTGAAAGTTCTTCTCTCGTCCCTATAAAAATAAACGTGTTGTTTATTGCAGATCAGGAGGGGTGAGTGTTACTTCTCCTGATTATTTTTATACCACGTTACAAAATTTGCAATGCCTTTGTCAAAAGAGTATTGCGGATTATAACCAAACATAGCTTTTGCTTTATCGATATTTGCATAGGTGATATCAACATCGCCGGGCTGCATCGGGAGCTGCTTAATGTTTGCTTTGAGGCTGGTGGCATTCTCAATGGCGGCAATCATATCGCTAAGTTTTACCGGTTGATTGTTTCCGAGGTTCACAATCTCATAAACCTGTTCGTTGTTGAAGAGGTATTCCACAACCCGGTAAATGCCATCAACAGTATCGGTCACATAAGTATAATCGCGCGATCATTTAAAATCAACTTTGTAAACTTATGGATGGCCAGATCGGGACGTTGACGTGGACCGAAAACTGTGAAAAATCGCATGTTTACAATGTCGAGTTTATGCAGCGAATGATAAGTATAGTTCAGTAATTCGCAGGCTTTCTTCGTAAAAGCATAAGGTGAAATTGGATTACTGACATCCTGTATTTCGTTAAACGGTGTTTCTTTGGTATTCCCGTAAACTGATGATGAAGATGCAAAAGCCAGCTTGCGGATTCCTTGCTCCTTCATTAAAACCAAAATATTTTGTGTGGCAACAATGTTGGCGCGGATGTAGCCTTGCGGATCTTCAATTGACGGTCGTACACCGGCTTTTCCTGCCAAATGGACAATGGCGTCGATCTGAATTCCTTTTAAACAATTAAGAAGTACTTCGCTGTCGGCTAAATCAACTTCAAGAAAACGGAAGTCATCATTGTTGATGAAACTGGCCATATTTTGTTCCTTCACGGAACGGTCGTAAAACGGGTCGAAATTATCAATTCCAACTACTTGGTGGCCGTTCTTTAAAAACTTCTCTGTTAAGTGAGAACCGATAAATCCGGCACAGCCTGTAATGAGAATTGTTGCCATAGTGCTATTTAATTTTGTTTGAAACTCGGGCAATAAGATCGTTTAAAAACGGGATATTTAAACGACTGAAAAGGCTCTTTTTATTTTGCAGAATAAGAATGTTTCGAAGGTAAACAAACAATCCGAATCCATGAGAGGCTATCAATACCAAGTCGAATCGGAAAAGACCGTAAACAAAGTTCATGGCGGCTCCGGCTATACTGATCACCCAAAAACCAACAGGCAATACCGATTCTTTTTTATTTTCCGAATAGATCCACTGAACGAAGAAACGTGAAATAAAAGTAAGCTGTGCCAGGATACCCCAAACCATTAACAGGAATGGATTGTCTTCATTCTTGAAGAAGGTATTCAGAGAGTAAGTTGTTCCGAAAAACAGATAAGCTAAGATGATAACGGGGGTCACTGCAATGAAAAGTTTAGTCAACAATGACATTGGTTTCCATGCATCTTTTAACTGGATATTCCGGATGTAAATAAAGTAAACCAGGATTTGACCAATGAGGATGGCTGCATCTTTTCGAAGGATACCATATAAGAGCATCAGGATTGAGGCGACAAGGCTGACTTTCCAAAATAAGATGGGCGAATGCACTTTCCCTTCGTGTTCCGACTTGAACCATTGAATGATGATGCGGGCAAAAAACAATGCCTGTGCGATGAATCCGACTGTTAATATCAGGATATGATCCATTTGTGTATTTTCATTTTGCGATGCAAAGATAGCCGAATATTGTTGACGACCGATTAAATTGCAGTTTTTAACGTATAAGCTTTGTTTGTTGGTGTTTAGTTAAAGTGATGTGCTGCGATTGGAAGACAGCATTAGTTCCCAAAATTTGAATATCTTTGCGCCAAATCCATTGGGAGAAATTGGCTAATAGAATTTTACAAGTTAACCAGATGAAGAACATTCGCAATTTTTGCATTATTGCCCATATTGATCACGGGAAAAGTACGTTGGCTGACCGTTTGTTGGAATTGACCAAAACAGTTAGTGAACGCGATATGCAGGCTCAGGTATTGGATAATATGGATCTCGAGAAAGAGAGAGGGATTACGATTAAGAGTCATGCAATTCAGATGGACTATGAACAAGATGGCGAAAAATATACATTAAACCTGATTGATACCCCGGGACACGTTGACTTCTCGTACGAAGTTTCGCGCTCGATTGCTGCCTGCGAGGGGGCATTGTTGATTATTGACTCAACACAAGGTATCCAGGCGCAAACAATCTCAAACCTCTATTTGGCTATTGAACACGACCTGGAAATCATCCCGGTTTTGAACAAGATGGACTTGCCGAATGCGATGCCGGAAGTGGTTGAAGATCAAATCATCGATTTGATTGGCTGTAAACGGGAAGATATTCTTCGAGCCAGCGGAAAAACAGGGGAAGGTGTCGAAGAGATTCTTCGTCGCATTGTAGAACGCGTTCCCGCTCCTGTTGGTGATCCGGAAGCTCCGCTTCAGGCTTTGATTTTCGACTCAGTTTTCAACCCGTTCCGGGGTGTTATTGCCTACTTCAAAATTTTGAACGGTACAATTAATAAAGGTGACCTGGTGAAGTTCGTCAACACCAAGAAAGAATACGATGTTGATGAAATTGGTGTACTGCGTCTGGATATGGAACCTCGTAAGACATTGGGGACCGGAGATGTAGGTTATATCATATCAGGTATTAAAACTGCGAAAGAAGTTAAAGTAGGGGATACCATTACCCATAAAGCACGTCCCTGTGATAAAGCGATTTCCGGTTTCGAAGAGGTGAAGCCCATGGTATTTGCCGGGGTTTACCCAATCGAATCGGATGACTACGAAGACTTGCGTGCTGCAATGGAAAAATTGCAATTGAATGATGCATCGTTGACTTACGAACCGGAATCATCAGCAGCATTGGGCTTTGGATTTCGATGCGGATTCTTAGGAATGTTGCACATGGAAATCATTCAGGAACGTTTAGATCGCGAGTTCGATATGAACGTGATCACGACGGTTCCGAACGTTTCGTATTTAGTGCATACAACCGATGGTGAAACTATGCATGTTTATAACCCAAGTGGGTTGCCGTCGGCGAATAAGATTAATGAAATCGAAGAACCGTTTATTAAGGCGCAGATCATTACCAAAACAGATTATATCGGTCCGGTGATGAAACTCTGTATGGATAAGCGGGGCTTGATGACAAAGCAGGATTACCTTACAGCAGAACGTGCTGAGCTGTCATTTGATATGCCTCTTGGTGAAATCGTATTTGACTTTTACGATAAACTGAAATCAATTTCGAAAGGTTATGCTTCTTTCGATTATCATATGATCGGATTTAAACCGGCTAAATTAGTTCGTCTGGATATCCTGTTGAATGGCGAAATGGTCGATGCACTGTCGTCGTTAATTCACATCGATAATGCATACACGTTAGGCCGTCGTATGTGCGAAAAATTGCGGGAGTTGATCCCGCGTCAACAATTTGATATTGCGATCCAGGCAGCTATTGGAGCTAAGATTATAGCGAGAGAGACAATAAAAGCAGTGCGTAAAGATGTTACTGCAAAATGTTACGGTGGTGATATTACCCGTAAACGTAAGCTGTTGGAAAAACAGAAGAAAGGTAAGAAGCGAATGAAGCAGGTTGGTAACGTTGAAGTGCCGCAGAAAGCTTTCCTAGCTGTATTGAAGTTAGACTAATAATAAATCATCAAATAACCTCATTGCGTATTCAAAGCGCTTTGAGGTTTTTTTTCTTTTTGTCGTCCTTTTCCTTATAATCCTTTTCTTTTATATTTTCCTCTAGTGCATGAGCCTGATCGTAAAATAATTTGAATCTGATCATCCTGGCTATACTTTTCACCTCTTGGATCAGTTGACTTGCTTCATCAAATCGTTTTTCATAAAGTAGGAATTCAATCTGTATTATGTAGTACCTTAATTTTACATAGTAGTTGTAATTTACAGAAACGAATTTTAGCTCAGTTTGATTAAATATCTGCAATCCAAGATCAGCAGCTCCTGTTTTAAGAAGTGCTCTGGCATAAAATGAAGTCATTAATTGATAAAGCCAGCTTGACTTATGTGTACTGAATACATACTTTTCGCTCACCAATTTAAAAAGCTCAATTGTCTTTTCGAAGTTACCTGAATAATTTAATGCATTTATTACTAGATGTTCAAAAATTGGGAAATTGTAAGGGATCTGAGCTGCAGAGTTCAAATAGTGATCTGCTTGAGTTAGAATCTTTTTCCAGGTTGCGTTATCAACTTTTGAGGAACCCGTGATTAAAGTAGAGTAGAAAAAGCCGGCAGCCAATGGTTTAAGTTGTTCTGTTTTTTTTATTTCTTTAAACCACTCAAATTCGGTTTGAAGTTTACTTTGGTTCTGAGTTAGGAAATACTGTGTAAACTTTAAATAGTGACCGTAGATTTGAGCATCTTCAGTAGGATTGTTCTTGAGATAATAATCGACATTATCACCGGCGTGTAGCGCCAGGGAGTCCATGTCGAAAAAGCTCTCGAAGTAAAACAGCTGCCCTGATTCCGTGTTTGCGTAATGGGGTATTAGATAGTCCCTCATCTCTTTGTGTTTCCTCAGTTCAATATTGATAATATTGAGTGTTTCCGGGTCGGCATCTGATTCATGCATCAAAATTTGGTTACTGCTTCCTTTTGAGAATATTGTGTAGATGTCTTTTAGAAGCTCAGTCTTACGCTCTTTGAATGCAATTTTGATCATGTATTTAATCAAATTGCATCGCAACAGTTTATTTTCACTGTAGTAGTCGATGACTTTTCGAATCAAATCAAGATCAAATGAGTTTTCCCGTAGCCATTTATTGGCTAACATGAATTCCATCAGTATGCTATGTGAGAAACGCACTGCTGTAGTTATCGAGAAATAGCTTCCCGGAATTGTTATTTCATTTAGAATATTGTGGGTGATAAGATCTTTGTAAGCTACAGCGAATTCTTCCGTGCAGGGAAGTTCCTCTTTATTAATTGGAGTCAGTTTTCTACCGTAGTCCGATAGGTAAAGTAGTCGATCAACGATTTTCGATTTCTCTGCAGGAAAAGGTTCTGCTAATAGATTGTCGGAAATGAATTCGTTTAATAAGTCAACAATCACGCAACTGCCTTCACGTTTTTTTTGCAGAAATAAATTTAGGAAATAAGGTTGGGCAATCATTTCTATAGTTTCCGGTGAGTGGAAGCGGAGTTGTTGATAAAGTTGCTTGGAATGTTTCAGTTCCAGAATTTCCTTTATTTCCTTTTTGCTTAATAGAGGGACATTGATCGTTTCGTTAGGAATCGTATTAAAACTGACATCAAACCAAAGTTTCTTTACGTTTGGCTTTTTTTGAATAATGCTGGTCAGGATTTTCCAGTTATCCGGCTGGCAGGTCACAATCAATTTAAACCAAGGGATATTCTCGTAGGAGGCTATAATGTCCAATAAGTTTTCAAGGAATGCAGTTAGCTTTTCTGTTTGATAAAATATCTCGTTTAACGCGTCAATTATTAAAACGAAATGTCCCTTAATCTCATTCGGATTCTCTCTGAAGTAGTTACTGAAACTATTTTGTGGTTTGAAATCCAGTAGGTTGTTCATCCAGGTGAATTCTTCAAACTGGGTTATCAGACGAATCAGGCTACCTCCGTCCAATAACATCACGATATCATTCGGAGATTTTGCGTCGTTCCGGTTAAAAAAGTATTCCGTGAGTTGATAGATCAAAGTCGACTTGCCGTAACCTCCAGGTGCGATAAATGCAGTTGCCACTTTTGGGGAATCGAGGAAAGACGATATTTTTTTGATGGTAAAGTCTCTGGGAGGCAATTCTGTTAGGTCTGTTTCCATTTTCGACCCGATCGTTTTCAAAGAACAACCAGTGAGGTATTGAGCTCGTTTTTTTAGTAGTTCCCAAGAGTTAAGGTTCGAATAGCTATGTCTTTTTTCATCGAAGCTGTTTGCGTAATCGTCCCAATTCTTAAAATTCAGGTAGATAGCTAAGGTGTCCAATGTGTATTTGGAAGGTTTGAACGGGCATTCAATGATTCCAAAAAATCGCTTAAGCGTTGATACACTAATTTGTCTGCCTGTATTTTTTGTGATGGAATCAGATAAAATCTGACAGTCTTTGGCATATTTTATTTTGTGTCCGTATTTTGAGCGGATCTCTTCTCTAATTATCTCCTTTATCGAAACTACCTGCCCTTTCATGGTTCCCGAGATTACGTTGCCGACTTGTCCGGTCAAGCAATATTATAATTTACGAATAAAAGCTGAATATACCAATTTCAGATCCTTCTATTCTTCAGACTCTTATGTTGTTTTTGTGGGTGAAATAGGGTTAGTAAAGAGATATTGTTCATTTCAAAGTTTCGATAAAACAATTCTCTTTAGCAAACACCTTAATGTTCTGGAATACAATAATAGAACATATGTAGGGTATTTCGAAGTGATTATCGGTTTTTTTTATTCTTCTATTTCGTTTAAATGACACTTCTTGAGGTAGGACAACGTTTGAATTGTTATGTGTAAAATGAACAGGGAATGAATGGAAAAATATGACATTTGTCACAATGTAAAAACTACCTTGCTAGGGTTTTCTAACTAACTAAAAAACCAAAGCATATGATTAGAGGATTTAAATCTAACCCAAAGGATTTTACTTCAACGCCCAAAAATCCTGTTGAAAAGTCTGCTAATAGTAACAGTTCCCAGTCGTTTAATTCTTTCGAAAGAGAAACGAGCCGTCAGGATTTTGTGGTAGATTGGCAAATGAAGCCTGGATCTCATAGACAAAACATCGATCCCGACTACTTTCATTAGAAGTGATCAAATTTAAAAATTGCCTTAAAGCTTAAGATTTTCGGTTGACGATTGAGCGTTAACTGAAGACGCGTATGGAGTATATCTACAGATGTACTCAAAATTATTTTTTCCTGTACCGGAAGAACGTGGAATTAGTATGCTTGGTTTAAAGCCTGTATTTGCGTTGCAAGTCAGGCCAAAAGTCAAGTGAAAAATGAACACGAGTAGAATTAGAAAAACGGAAAAAGAAAGAATTATGATCATTAAAAAAGAGTATCAGAGGAAAAATCAAGTCTGTAAGGTGGTGTTTCAGATGACCAATGGAGATGGACTTTATGCAAGTAAAATCAGGATTGTAGGCGAATTTAATAATTGGGATAAGAAGGCTAAGCCTATGAGAACCCCTAAGAAAGGGGTGTTTATTCAGGAAGTAGAATTAGAGACAAATCAAGAGTATCAATTTCGATATCTGGTTGATGACATCTTCTGGGAGAATGAACCACAAGCAGATGGCTTGGTTCCGAGTGGAGTCGACGTAGAAGACTATAACTCGATAATTGTTGTTTAGTAATGCCAAATAAAGAGCTGTGTGCAAGGAATCGGGTCTGTTAGGATTTTAGGCCACAGCTCTTTTTCATCTATAGCTTTCCCTCTTATATTCTCTTTTGTGGTCGGCGACCCAAAAGCTAAATCAGAATTTTAAGGTCAATTTTATAACAAGAATTTCAGGCTAACAAGGATTTTATGATTATTGGTTTTCAAAATATTCTTATTTTGAAAATGGCTATTGCGTAATTGCGTGCAGCAAACTGTTTGTTTAAATTCGAATTAGCTTATGGAACTTAGCTTGTTGATCGACATTGTCATCATTTTTGCATTATCCACTTCGGTAAATTACTTGTTTACCAAAATCAAGGTGCCCACTATTATCGGTTACCTGCTAACCGGGGTTGTCGCAGGTCCGTATGCATTAGGATTAATCCAGGAGGCACATTCAATTGAGTTAATGGCTGAAATTGGTGTTGTTTTGCTGATGTTTACAATTGGCCTGGAATTCTCAATTAATCATCTTCTCAAAATCCGTAAAGTCGTTTTTGTCGGTGGTTTCATGCAATTATTGTTAACAGCTGGTATTACGATGTTGATCGCGCGCGCTTACCAAATTGAGTGGAGAGGGGCATTGTTCGTTGGTTTTCTGACAGCACTGAGCAGTACCGCAGTTGTTTTGAAACTGATGCAGGAACGTTCGGAGATTACCTCGAATTATGGACGAACAGTCGTTGGGATCCTTATTTTTCAGGATGTCATCTTGATTCCTTTGTTGCTTTTTACACCGATGTTAGGAGGTGAAAGTACTAATCATTCAAACGAATTGCTTTTATTGCTGGGAAAGACGGTAGCGTTAGTCGGACTTGTTTATGTAGGTAACCGTTGGTTAATGCCGAAACTATTGCAACTTGTGGCACATACGAAGAACCAGGAGTTGTTTATGATGAGCATTTTTGTAATTTGTTTGTCTGTTGCTTTATTAACTGCCCAGATGGGGATCTCGCTTGCTTTCGGTGCTTTTTTGGCCGGTTTGATGATTTCGGACTCCGAGTACAGCCACAATGCTTTTGGGCACTTAATTCCCTTTAAAGACACTTTTACAAGTTTTTTTTTCGTAAGTATCGGTATGTTGTTGAATGTTGGATTTGTGGTCGAGAATCCCTTGCTGGTTTTTGGGACTGTAGTTTTGGTTCTTGTGGTGAAAACGATTATCGCAGGTGGAACTGCTTTTGTGCTGGGGCATACTTTCCGAGGAACAGTCATGGTTGGATTGGCGCTCTCGCAAGTGGGTGAATTCTCTTTTATCCTGGCGCAAACCGGAATGCGTTACCAGATTATTGCCAACGACTATTATCAGCTATTTCTAGCTGTCGCAATTATAAGTATGTCGGTTACGCCGTTATTGATGATGGGCTCCCGCAGACTGGCCGATTTACTTTTGCGTTTACCCATGCCGACCGCTTTGGTTGAAGGTTTATTTCCCTTGCCTCAGATTGAAGTGCCTGCGTACTCAAATCATGCAGTATTCATTGGAAAAGATTCAAGGGCATTAAATCTTTCATTTATGGCGAAGTATCTAAACTTGCCTTATATCTCCATTGTTTTTGACCCGGTTACAGTTAAGAAGCTTCAGGAGAAAGGTGAAACCGTGATTTATGGTGATGCCGAGAATGAGCCAATTCTGGAGAAAGCTCACGTTGATACAGCAGATGTTGTTGTTATTTCGGTTGGCAATTTGGTTATTGCAATGTCGATTATTGAGAAAATCCGAGCACTTAATCCGCATGTTCACATTATCGTTCGAACCAAG
>QKCF01000478.1 GCA_003246935.1 Sunxiuqinia sp.
TATTGCCGGTTCGAAAATTTCAAAGATAGTCCAGGTTAACGATGGCTTCGTATATGTGATGAGTGCTCCTATTTACGCTCCTAAATCGCTGTATGAGGTGTTATCCAGTCTGGGGGCTGATTATTCAAGATTTAAAGAGTTGGTGTTTGCTTACGAAGAGCAAGCTTTTGATCGTGCCAATAGCGTTCCTGTCGGGGTTGACAATACCGGTAACACGGTTTATGATTCAGTTTTTGTAACCAAGAACTTGTTGATGGACCGCTACAGTTCCGGTGGTTCTGAATCCTGGAATATGCGTTCCGAATTCTATTCGTCAACGCTGCTTATTCCTAATAATACACTGGTTGATCAAGCATTGACAAAGGCATATCAGGATGTTCGCGATGCGTTAAATCGTGAGA
The DNA here is from genome assembly GCA_003246935.1 of Sunxiuqinia sp. Classification (GTDB taxonomy): domain Bacteria; phylum Bacteroidota; class Bacteroidia; order Bacteroidales; family Prolixibacteraceae; genus Mangrovibacterium. The sequence goes on from QKCF01000478.1 coordinate 402, forward strand.
CAAATGCAAACGATACCTTGAAGTTTGAGCAGTATATCATCAAGTCGGCTTTTTACGATCAGGTATTGACGCAGGATATGTTGGACGGAACAGACGATATTTACTCAGTATCAGGTTATATCGAAGGTGAAACAGCTTCTACGCCTGGGGTTCAATGGAAACCTACTGTACAGCGAGTGAACACGACTAATCAGATTAAATTGAGTAATGGTGTCGCCTATTACACAACGCAGTTGAAGATTCCGAATAACGTTGTGATCTGGAGGATTAAAAACCGATTCTATAACTGGGACTACTGTAACGAAACCGAAAAACAAGAATACTTTGTTTGGGACGGTTTAACAAATCCAAGAATCAGCGGAACCGGATATATGGGGCCGATTGGTATTTGGCCAAGGATTTACTATAAAACAGTACAAGCAGATCCAACTGACGAGGCAAAAGCGAACAGTTCTCCGGTTTCTGTTGAATGTACCGGGATTGCATTGGAAGAGGATGGAACAATTAGCGTCGTAAAGGTGCCTCCGGGTGAATATGATTTACGAATGGGTTTCGAGGCGAATAAATACCCATGGAAGGCTGATATTTATTTTAACGGCGAGCTGGTGAAAGAAAATGTTGACCCGAACGGTGGTCACTATGACCGATATGGTGGTGATTATTTTGCTGAAGGTTACAATTACAAGGATTGGTTATCCTACGATGCTAAGGCGCGTAATTATGATAAAGATGGAATGGATATTGGTGTAGTCACGATAACTGGTGACGAATTACAACCAATCAAAATTAAGATCGTGAGTAACAACATCGCCGAAATCAGAGCTAGTGGTAACTCTAGAGGTAAAATGGTGATTTACCACTGGAGTCTTCGTCCAACTAGTAATAATTATTAATGGATAATGTATTGAATATGAAACAATATAAAATTACACTGACAATACTGTTTCTTTTATTGGTATGTGGATTGTCGGCACAGAATATTAAAGTAAAAGGTAAAATTACTGCGCCCGATAAAAGTGGAATTCCTTCAGCTGTAGTTCAAATCAGCGGGACTGAAGGAGTTGTACAAACCAATGAAAACGGTGAATTTGAAGTAGAAGTAGTTGACCCGGAGGGAACAATTAGTGTTTCTGCTGAGGGATATTACGGGATTACGCAGCCATTGCATGGAAGAACTGATGTAAATGTCATTCTTATCGATTTGGCAAAACCTAAGTACAATGAGGATGTAGTGTTGCCTTTTCGTAAGGTAACTTCAGACATGCAGACTTCGACAGCCAAGAACGTTGGTGCAAAGGATTTCGATCAGGTTCACACCATCGAAAATGCTTTACAGGGAGAAGTTTCGGGATTGAGAGTAACAAATAAAAGCGGTATGCCCGGTGAAGGAGCTTACCTGAACTTGCGCGGTATTCGCTCTTTAGTAAGCAACAATATGCCATTGATCTTGGTTAATGGTGTGCCATACATGCCTGATACTGAGGATTCACCTATTATTGGTGGTTACTCTCGCGGAATTCTGACGGGTTTAAACGTTTCTGATATTCAGAACATCACAGTCCTGAAGGGGGCCGAAGCATCAATCTATGGTTCGATGGGTGCTAACGGAGTGATTCTGATTGAGACTAACGGTGCTTCAGCATCTGATAAATTGGAAACTCAAATCAGTTTGGACTCTCAGTTCGGTGTTAATTGGAACGACGAGAGACTTCCTTTAATGAATGGCGATGAGTATAAATCGTATCTCACAGATATTGGTTTGACCTCTTACGCGAATATGGCAGATCTGATTGGTGATTTCCCTTTCTTAGTGGACGATCCGAATTACTACTACAACTACCTTTACAACAACAAAACAGACTGGCAGAATGAGATTTATGCTCCGTCGCTTGTTGCGAATAATGTGTTGCGCGTAGAAGGTGGCGATGCTGTTGCCAAATACGACATTTCTTTAGGTTACCTGACCGAAGGGGGAGTAATTGACGGAACAAAACGTGATCGTTACAATACCCAGATCAATACAAGTATCAACGTAAACCGTAAGTTGGAGTTGGTTGCAAGCATTGGGTTGGCATACATGCAAGCTAGTTTACAGGAACAAGGCATGATTCCTGAAACCAACCCGGTATTGGTAGCATATAGCAAATTACCGATGCTTAGTCCATATAAAAAAGACGACAACGGAGCTGTTTTGGCAGACTACGATGTTTATCGCTACGGAGTAAGTAACCCGGTTGCCATAATCAATACGCTGAATGCCGAAGATCGTCAGCACAATGTTAACCTTCGTTTCGGTGCTAACTACAAGTTGACGAATGAGCTGTTGTTATCAGGAACCTTCGGTATGTTTTACAACTACGATCAGGAGAACATCTTTATCCCTGGTAAGACAACGGCTACGATCGTTTCGATGAATAATGGCTTGGCTGAAAACACCGTTCGTTCAGGTGTTGGCGAGGTTAAGAATTTGTATTACAACGTGAATGCAAATTACAATAAGGTTTTAAAGTCAGGTAATTTGTTGAATGCTTTCGGTGGTATTCAGATGTTGACCAGCAAGAAGGAATACGATGCGGGTTCCGGATATAACACTGCCAATGACTTCTATCAAACGTTGGGATTTGTAGAAAGCGGAACTGCCAAATTCTATGGTTATATCAACGAGTGGAACTGGTTGAATATGTATGCACATGGAGACTATACCATGAATGATCTTCTGCGTGCTTCAGTGAATGTTGCTTTGGACGGATCTTCTGCTTCAGGAATCGACGCTTCCAGATTAGGCGTTTTCCCGTCAGCCGGATTAACTTTTATGGCGAAGAATATGGCCAGTCTGGAAAATTCAACTTTTATCAACAAGTTGAACCTGCGTGCTGAGTATGGTTTAACAGGTAACAGTCGTTTTTCGTCAAACTATGGTAAAAACTATTACCAAAGCTCACCATTCCTAGTGTTGTCAGGTATTGTTCGTTCCAGCGTTCCAAATACAAATCTTAAGTGGGAAACTACTAAACAGTTAGATTTAGGTTTGGATGTAGCTTTGTTGAGAAACCGAATTGACCTAGGCGTTAATTATTTCAACGCGAAATCGACAGATGTGTTGTTTGCTAAGCCTGTGAGTTCTATTTACGGATCGTCTACTTTCTTTGATAATGTGGCTGAAATTTCTAACTCTGGTTTTGAAATCGAATTGTCGGCTGCTTTGTTGAAAACCAAGGATTTTGAATGGATTGTCGGCGGAAATATCAGTACATTGAACAACGAGTTGAAATCACTTGGCGGCGTAGCATCTTCAATTACGGAACTGCCTGACGGAGCTGAAATCATTACAAAAGTTGGTGAGAATCCTTATAGTTTCTATGGGTACAAGGCACAGGGAGTAATTGCGTCCCAAGCTGATGCTGTCGAAGCTGATTTGAAGGACTGGCGAGGCGTAAGCTACGAGGCTGGTGATGTTCTCTATGAAGATGTGAACGGTGACGGACAGATCGGCGAAGAGGACAAGCAAATCTTAGGTTCAGCAACGCCTGACTTCTTTGGTGGTTTTAATACCTATGTTCGTTATAAAAACATTTCATTGTCAGCTGAGTTTACTTATTCTTCCGGTAACGAAGCATATAATGCCACCCGTCGTTCAATCGAAGCTTTGGATAGCTTTAACAACCAATCAAGAGCAGCAGTTAATCGTTGGCAGTTGGATGGTCAGGTAACAGATATCCCAAAAGCTGTTTACGGTGACCCCATGAACAACAACGCGTTCTCTTCACGCTGGATCGAAGATGCATCCTATGTGAAACTGAAATACGTGACTTTAGCATATGAATTTGATCAAACGGTTCTTAACTTTTTCCGTTCGGGTAAGATTTATGTGACAGGTGAAAACTTATTTACCTGGACAAATTACCTGGGACTTGATCCAGAGTTTGCATATTCGTACGAAGACGCTCTTCAAGGTATCGACTACTCAAAAGTTGTACTGCCGAGAACAGTGAAGTTTGGTTTTAACCTGAAATTCTAACCCGGGAGATAGAAATAACGAACTGACAAAAATATTAAAGTATGAAAAAGATATTCAGAAATATATTCATCGTTTTGATGGTACTTTCATTCGCGGGTTGTGATAATTATTTTAACACGGATCCGTCAGACATCATCAATAACGATGATTACATAGGAGCGCAAAATGAGATGTATTCCGGCTATTTGGGAATCATCACAAAAATGCAAGAGGTCGGAGATCAAATGGTTTTTATGTCTGATATCCGTATGGACTTCATGGAGCCTACTTTTGATGCTCCTGAAGAATTGTGGCAATTGTATTATTACAATAACTCAGCAACCAACAAGTTTGCTGATCCTGTAGGTTTTTATGCTGTTATCATCGCTTGTAATGATTACATCGCTAAGATGTATGAGTATAAAAACGAAGTTGGTGATGCGATGGATAATAGCACCCAGACAAACTTCAACGCGTTAATTAGCGGAACGTTACGTGTAAAAGCGTGGACCTATCTGCAGTTGGCTAAGATGTATGGTAAGGCAATTTATTTTGATGATCCGATCACTGAATTGAAAGATCTGGATAACGACCATACTACTTTCACCTACTTGAATAGTTATGACGCGGTTGTTGATAAATGTTTGGAACTAATTGATGTTGGTGTAAATGGAATCGATGGTACTTTGGAGATGAACTGGGGAACATGGTTGGATCCTGAAAACCCAACAGATGGTGCTTATGTAGGATGGAACTACATTACACCGGACTGGCTTTGTTTGCGGTGCGAGATGTTAGCTGCTAAAAATGAAGGATGGGATTGGATCAAGGAAAATGTTTTGAATCGCTTGGTTGAATCGTTTAATATTGATACTTACCGCTTTAGCTTAAATGCTGGTTGGACGAACAACTATTATCGTATTTTTGCAGAAAATTATTACTACAGTCGTTCTTCGGTTTCTTCAATTATCTATGATTACACCAATAATCAGACGAATGATTTGATCACCTATTTTGGGAAAAGATATCCAGCTCAATATTTGATCCGTCCTACAACTTATGCAATGAGTAAATACTCAGATAATGACAGACGTGGTCAATATTGTAACTTCCTGGATCAGGATGGTGATACTGTAATTGGAAAATATCATGCGAATTACCGCTGGAGACCTGCATATCAAAGTGACGCAAGTATTCCTTTGTATCGTGGGCATGATTTCCACTTTTGGTTGGCTCAGGCAGAGAATCATTTAGGCAACTGGCAAGTTGCAAGTACCTTGTTAAACGAGGGGGTAGCAGGTCGTTTCCCGGATCAGAGTGAATTTGACAGAAACTCAGACCCTACACAGTGGGATAGTCGTTACAGAGATTTCTTAATGGATAAATACTACAATAACCTTGGTATTTGCGGCGTTGTAGGGGCCACTAAACATGAACTTCCGACTCCTGAAGACGAGGGCAACAATTTGTCAGAGGCAGAGCGTATCAAAATTTATGATTTAGCCTTGTTGGATGAAATGTTACTCGAATTCCCTGCAGAAGGTCGTGTTATGAGTATGCTTTATACCATGGCTGAACGTTATAATGATATGTCAATCATTGCAGACCGTATTGTGCCGAAATATCCTGCCGGTCGCCAGCAAGAGATTCGGGATAAAATCATGAATGGTGAATATTTTATCAAATGGGATTATTAGTATTTCATAGGAGATTGTTCTTAATGATTTCATAATTCAATATAGAGACCTCGGGGACTTCCTGAGGTTTCTTTTTTTAAATTATTTCCTAAAATGTAAAAATTCATAACGACGAACAGTTTGGTCAACTGATGGCTTCTTACCTTTGCGGCATTATATCCTAAATCAACAAATAAGTATGAATTCAGAAATTTTAGTGCGTGAAGCTTGTGTTGAGACTGTGGCAGAATGCGTGCTGGCTGAAAAACGGGGAGCTAACCGTTTGGAATTGTGCTCCGATCTGGCAAACGATGGACTTACTCCATCGGAGGAGCTGCTGGATGCAGTGATGGCACAGGTTAATATTCAGATAAAGGCAATGGTTCGTCCTCGTGCTGGTGGTTTCCGTTATTCTGACGCGGAGATTAAGCAGATGAAGGAGGAGATTGCATTCTTCAAAATGAAAGGTGTGTATGGTGTTGTTTTTGGCGTTACCACGGCCGATAACAATTTGGACATACCTGTGATTAAACATTTGGCTCAGTTGGCAAAGCCAATGAATGTATGTGTGCACAAAGCGATTGATAGTGTAAATGATACTTGGGCTGATTTTCAACGTTTATACAACGAGGTTCCGGAAGTTGATGCTGTATTGACTTCGGGAGGTGCTCCGACAGCTGCAGATGGAGCTGAGTTGCTTAAAAAGATGACAGAGCTTGGCGGAGAAAAATTGAAGGTTGTTGTAGCCGGCAAGGTGACAAACGAGAATATCGATGATCTTCAGAAAGCAATTGGTGCAGCCGAATTCCATGGCAAGAAAATCGTAGGAGAACTGATTTAAAATTCCCGATTGATAGAAAAAAGAAAAGGTTTGAGGCACTTGCCTCAAACCTTTTTAGTTATGGTATTCTAAAAAAGAATATCGGGTTCAGATTATGCTTCTACCAAGTCCAGTATTTTAGTATCGGCAGCAACAGTTTCACCAACTTCTACAAAGATTTCGTTTACAGTACCACCGATTTCCGCAGTGATGCTGTTTTCCATCTTCATTGCTTCCAAAACCAATACAACTTGTCCTGGTTTTACTTTGTCGCCCGGATTTACCTGGATGTCCAGAATTCGACCTGGCATTGGTACTGTTACACCTTTAGTAGGGCCAACAGCAACTTTTGCAGCAGCTTTAGGCTTCTCTTGAGTTGCTTTTGCAACAGGTTCAGCAACAACATCCATAATGACTGCTTCACCGGCTAAGTTTTCACCAACCGAAGCAACCAGGTTGTTTACGTAACCTTCAGCGGTTGCCGTAATGGTGTTTTCCATTTTCATGGCTTCAACAATCGCAACCGGTTGTCCCATTTTTACGTGATCGCCAGGAGCTACCAAATAGTTCAATAAGCGACCCGGAAGCGGAGTTACAATTGTTTGACCAGTGATTTTCTTAGCTGCAGCTTTTGGGGCTTCAGTAGCTTTTTCAGCTTTCGGCTCAGATGCTTTTTTAGCTTCCCATGCAGCTTTTTTCACGCCCATCAGGTAACCTTTGGCAACCATCGGGAACAATTCAAGCAACAATATTTCTTCTTCGTTTTCAGCTAATTTTACACCGCCAAATTCGTCCAAAGTTGGGTTTGGTTGCATTTGGTATGTTGAAGTATCAAATGGGCGCTCATCGCGGTGGCCACAGATTTTTTCGCGGAAATCAGGATTAACAGGAATAGGCGTTGTACCGTATTCACCTTTAACCAAACTCTTGAATTGGTTTGATACGTTGGTGTACATTGGCTTGCCGTTTTTAACGTCCATCGCGCAGTTAACAGCCTGTGCACCTACAATCTGTGACGTAGGAGTTACCAATGGAGGTAAACCAGCATCGATACGAACCTGAGGAATCAGTTTCATGGCATCTTCCAAAATATCTTCTGATTTCAATGCTTTCAACTGAGCAACCATGTTTGTGTACATACCACCAGGAACCTGTGCAGTTTGAACCAGTTTGTTTGGTTTTGGGAAATTGAAATAAGCTTCAATTCCGTGGCAAGCGGCTAACAATGCTTCTTCGTTTCCAGCTTTGCATTGAGCAATTGCCTTGTCGAATAAAGCATCGATATCTGCAGGTAATTTATCAGTTAATGGGTTAAATGCGTTCGGGAATTGTTTGCTGGCATCGATATCAGCCAGTTCCTGACGGATGTTGAACAATTCTTTGTTGATCTCGGCAACAGCTTCCATGTTTACATCCAACTCAACACCTAATTTTTGGCAGAAGATGTAAATCAATTCAATTGCAGGAGCTGCAGGACCACCGGCAAAGTTCCAGATGTTTGTATCAACCACATCAACACCATTCATAATGGCAGCCAATACAGCAGCTAAACCATATCCTGGAGTACAGTGTGTGTGGAAGTCAACCGGAATTTGCAGATTTTTCTTAAACTCGGAGATCAATTTGGCAACGCGTTTTGGCGGAATCAAACCACTCATATCTTTTATGGTGATCATGTCAGCGCCTAATTTTTCCAAATCTTTCGCTTTGTTCAGGAAGTACTCATCGGTAAATACAGGTTTGAAAGCAGGCTCAGCAGCAGGTGCCGGAGCTTGTTCTTTTTTACCAAACAATTTACCAAAGAAGCCTTTTTTAGGTTCTTCTACAACTGGTGCTTCTTTCTTCTCTGGTTCCGGATCAATGGTGTAACAAACAGCACAGTCGGCGATACCACCGTGTTGTTTTACATATTTGATGGTTGATTTAACGTTTTCAATATCATTCAAAGCATCGAAAATACGCATGATTCCCAAGCCCG
>QKCF01000156.1 GCA_003246935.1 Sunxiuqinia sp.
ACCATACCGGCATCGTGGATCGTTATTTCCTCGTCGGCATCGATAAAACCCAGAATTAAAACGCGGCCTTTGCCCAATTTCAATTCCTGCTCGCCCGACTCATATTTGTAGGTGTACACATTCACCGGGTATAAACCCGGAATATCTATGGCATTTGCAATTTTTATATCCGCCTGCCCGCGATCGTTAGCGTACGCATTGGTTTCCAATGTTGGCGGTTCCAAAACCGAATAACTATTGGTATTGAAATAGCCTACCACAACTTTCACCGGCTTTTGTGCCTTAAAGCGCAGTACTGTACCTTTTTCGCGCTGTCCATTATCTGAAAACTGCACACCAGACAAGCCTTTCAACTCATCAGCAACAGCGGCGATTTTAGCTTTGTTATCCGAATAAACCTGCACGCCTTTTTTCAGTGGATAACGTTTAACGCCGTTGTTGAACACCTGCACATCTACCGATTTCAGCATTGGATGAACGGCTTTCACCTCTCCTCCGTTGTCCTTCAACATTTGCAGGTTTCGTTTAAAATTATCCAACTCTGCCTGGTAATGTGGTAATAACTCATTCCAATGCTTATTAATTCCGTCTTTCCCTGCAATCGGGATACGACGCATATCGGTTTGCATACTATTGGCATACCAATAAGAGTCTTTGGTTAAATCGACCAGTTTCTGAAAGTATTCCTGGCCTTTTTCCAAATGTGGAAGCGCTTTTTCCAGATCTTGAATATCATTGGAGTACTTGTAATTCAGAACAAGCATCGCTGCTTTTACTTTTTCAGCAAAGCAGTTGGCAAAAGCATTGTAACAGTATATATCGTTTTTCAGACGGTTAAATTCCTCGTTGTTAGCATGGATGTCTGATGATGCTGCTTCTATGGCTGCAACAGCCTCACGACCATGCTCCACCACTTCTGAGATAATTTGAGGTGGTGTTTCACCAATGTGTGCTTCGGCTTTAAATTCTTTGTCGGCATAAACCTGCAGAACCTCTTTTACCGGCCCGTTCGAAGTCCAGAAATTACTGTATACATTATATTTCTGCGGGTTGACCAGCTGTCCCATAAACATTCCCAACAACAGCGTTTGACGATTTCCGTCCGAAATACCGAAAGTACGTAACAATTTGGGAGCGATTTCTCCGGCCTCTTCGTATGCCGTCAATATATTCATTCCGCCATTTTTGCTACCATAAAAATCGTCAAGCTTCGCAGCCCAATAATTTACTTCAGCCAAGCTATCGCGATGACAATTCCAGGCGTAGCGAGCCCATGCATCATACCACATCCAATCCCGATCCATTTCCAACAAGCGCGGTTCCGTTTTATCAGCGGTGTATGGCCAATCCCAGTACGAAGCTTGTGGATATACGTGAACACCATTAGCCCCCTGCTTTTCATGCATGGCTACGACACTTTTTTGAATAAAGTCCGGTGACCCGTATCGAAATGGCTCGAGGTTAGCCAGAATATGAACATTCGAGATATGCACTGACCCCAATTTACTCAAGGCCGTTGGAATAGATTCCCAGGCATCTCGCGGTTCGTAAGTCGTCAACGACTCACCATTGTATTTGAACATCGTGTACAGGTTCTTGTAAATTGGCAAGGCAGCATCCATTACTTTTTCCGCATCGGTATCGTGACCACGCAATACAATGGGTGGTTCATTTTCTTCACCCAAAGCTTCCAATCCGTCCTGAACACCGGGGATAATCGTTTTCGTGAACCATTCTACATCATCATCAATGGTATTCATCGCTTCTCCCAGCGCCACTAGCAAACCGACATTCGGATAATTTTCGATGAAAGCAGCGATACTTTTTTGCGTGTAATCTGCAATCAGCGGCGTAATTCCGCGGCTTCTGTCCTGTGTCTTCAAATTCAAATGGTTTCGACAGGATAATATTGTAGAACATCTGAATCACCCAGATTCCGCGTTTATCAGCCTCTTTTGTAAGAAAGGCAAACATCTCTTTGTTCTTCTCAAAAGTGGCATCATCAACCTCTACCGCATATGGGTAATCTTTTAATTTCACCAACGATGCAAAAGGATGACCACTCCATAAATACAAGGAATTGTAACGATTCTCCACCATCATGTCTAGGTATTTAATCCACAAATCCTTATCGTAAAACCAAGGGAAATTTTCCGGTGTGTACGGGTATTCATACACATGACGCCCCGGTAGGATGTTAGTCTTTTGCATGCCGATACATGTACCACGCATCACCATCTCCGGCTGGTCAGTCAGGTTGATATTTTCAGGTAATTTCCCTTTTTCTTTCAGTTGATCAACCAGGTATAGGCAACCATACAGGATTCCCGAAGTACCGGTTGCAGTAAGCTGAATATCCCTGCCTTTACCTTCTAATGCATAGCCTTCTTCCGACAAAGCTGCAGGACTACCTTTAACTGCAGTAGTGTCCTTCGTGATTTGTTGCAGAATGATTTTTGAATCTGTTGTACTATCAGCAGATGAAACGACTTCAACCTGATAGCCGCTTTTAGTTAATTGAGCAAAAAGCCGTTCAACGGCATATTTTTCACGCGAACTATGCTGTTGAGATACAATTGCGACCTTGCCTTTTCCGGTGCAAGACCAGAACACAAGCAGCGTAAAGAGAAAAAATAAGGTATGTTTTATTCGTCGAAGATTCATTTGTTTTCTGTTCTATTTCGTCCTAAAATATTGTTATTGTTTGGCATCCACTGGCTCTAGGAAAACCCAAATCTCTCCCGGTTCCGTCCCTGCTATTCCTTCCTGGTATTTGCTCATGACCTTATTCCATTCCACAACCCGAGGATTGTTCTCTTCTGTTTTCGGATTCAGTTCATCCAGGGTTTTGTCAGCCGGAATAGAGATGACCAACAGCAACTGACGCCCTTTACGAAACACAATCAACTGCTGAAAATCGGCATTACAGAATCCCTGAGCTACTTCGGGCCACTCCTTAAGCTGAACGGCATGATAGTGCATGTACTCCTTCTGCATGCTTGTGTCGGCAACAAGGTTGGCCGTTAGCAGGTAATTGCGCCAAGGCTTTGCCGCCACGGAGTCATCACATTGCATCGCACGATCGAACACATACATCGGTGTATCATAATTTTTCATCGTCAGGCTGATTCCGGTTTGTCTTATCCTTCCGGCAATGCCTGTCGTATCTTTATCAGCTCCGAAAAGAACAAGGTGATTCTTCCATTGATACGTTTCAAAAGGCGTTTGACCAAGTAGGCTTAACAAAGAGTCGCACTGGCTTTGCTTATCTAAAATCAATTCAACAGCAACCCGGTCGACATGCATTACAGCATCAGTGGGTTCATGTTGCTTAGCGCTCTTAGGCTGGCAGGCAAACAGCAAAGCAAGCATACCCGGCAGTATTAATAGCTTATGGATAGTCGATGGTTTCATTCATCTTTAAGTTTCAGTTTTCAAGTTATAGTTTCTCACGACTCATTACTCACTACTTTTGTCTAGTGAAAAACATCCCGTTCCTTAAATCCTTTGGGATGAATGCTGATTTTTGCGGGTTCTTCTTCCGGAATAATAGCCTTGAACTTCTTTTCGATACCGGCAAAATCGATAATCTTTTGAGCTTTATCAGAGAACTCTTCATCGCGGAAATTATGTGTATCCTCAATCTTGTCGTTAGTTCCATTATCCATCAGCAAGTTATTCTTCACATAGTTGTCGCGCGCTGTAATATCGTGGCATCGTTTGGTCCACAGGTGAAGCCACATCCACTTGTAGCTATCATTATCAACCACGTTTCCGATAATCGTCAGGTAGGCTGAACCGTCATCCGGATAGATACAACGGGGCCCATTGTAAATGTGGTTACCCTCGACGACCGTGCCGGGCTGTTCTCCCAACAGGTAAATAATGCCGCCGTCATCGAGCACATTATGGGTATTACCGGCTTTGTTAAAGCTGATCGTATTGTTTTTAGCTAAAGTTGATGCAGGAATCCCTGAATTTCCCCACCACCAGCCGCAAACGATCGCTCCGTAGGGTGTGCCGTCAATATCGTTGTGAACGATCTC
>QKCF01000057.1 GCA_003246935.1 Sunxiuqinia sp.
TGATTTGTACAAGAAATCTGATTTTCCCATACCAATCCAGTAGAGTTTATAACCGTTATCCATTTGAGTTTTCAGCGTCCCATCGAAATCCTCGTATAGTGCAGATTTAACTCCTTCGTTTGGCAAAATAGCGGCAGAAAACAGGCCTACATAATCAAAAGTGTTTGGATAGTAACGAGAAATATGCAACGAGTGGAAACCTCCCATCGACAAACCGGCAATTGCGCGATCTGTTTTATCTGCTTTTACCCGGTAGTTGCTCTCTGTAAACTTAATCACCTCAGGGAAAGTCTCTTCAAACTTACCATCCATGGTGTGAGGCAACATCATACTCGGTTTCTGAAAACCAAGGCTTGACTCGCCCGGAGCAGCCGACTGCACCACATTTCCATTGGTCATAACAACGATCATTGGCTTTGCTTTACCTTCGGCAATCAGATTATCCAGAATTTGTGCAGTACGGCCATAGTTAATCCAAGCTTCTTCGTCTCCGCCCATACCGTGAAGCAAGTACAAAACAGGGTATTTATCGGTATTACTTTCGTAGCCCGGAGGCGTGTAAATTGTAATGCGGCGGATCATATCATTTCCCGGCGACTGGTACCAACGGCGTGCAACCGTACCATGAGGCACATCCTCCACAGAATACAAATCGCCTTTTTCGCCAGGCACAATGAAAATGCTAAACACAGAAGATACATCGCGAATCATGTAAACGTCGTTGGGGTCAGTTGACTTGAATCCATCAACAATGATATTGTAAGTATACAAATCAGACTCAAGTGGTTTTGAAGTATAAGTCCAGATACCATTGGCATCTTTTTCCAAATTTGCAGGCCCAGCAACGTCAAACTCACCAAAAGGGGTTTTCATTTTTTGTTTTGGTGTAAAGTCACCTACGATTTGCACAGTATCAGCATTCGCCGCTTCAATGCGAAAAGTCACAGTATGATCCGGATTTACTTGAGGCGATACGACGGAAGCCGCACCAAACAAAGCTTGTTGCGCATTGGCCGACAGGCTGAACAGGAAAGCTGCAGCGACTACAGCGAAAATACTCTTTTTCATTATTTTCATGTTAGGATTAATTATTCGTTTTTAGTTTCAGAATTAGACTTCACAATACACTTTGTGTTTAAAATACACATGTGTAATATTCTAAAAAAATTATAGGTTTAATCAACTATTAATAAAATCACATTCATTTGTGTCAGTTATAACTGTCAGAAAGTAGCAGGCCTGATGAGAAACTGATCAACACCAGGCCTCTCCTAAAACAACTACCAACCGGGGTTTTGAGTTATATTTTGATTGACTAACATTTCATGTTCCGGGAAGGGCAACAACTCGTGTTTTCCTGTTTTAAAGCCATAAGTTGAATTTGAATAGGGATAACTTACATTATAAGATCCATCAGTGTTATAACCAGAGAAAATAGGAACTTGTTGGCCTTGGCTTCCAAGGTATGTAGCAGCATCACCCCAGCGAACTAAATCTTGGTAGCGAACACCTTCAATACACAACTCCAGGCGTTTTTCTGTTTTAATATCATCCAATGTGACAGAAGATAGCAGCGGTAATTGGGCACGGTCACGAACCTCGTTAATGTAGGTTAAAGCATCGGTATTATCTCCTGACTCCAGGCAAGCTTCAGATGCGAGCAACAGCACTTCTGCGTATCTCATTAACCGGTAGTTCGATGAAATTACCATACCGTAAGTTCCTTCAACAACTTCGCTGCCAAGCAAACGCCACTTCCAGTTAAAATATCCTTCATTCCCATAAGCACTCATTCCGGCATTTAAAACAACCGGTGCAACCGGCGCGCCAATAGCATTAATCTGAGCGTAAGTACGCAAAGTTGCATTTAGCCGATAACCAGACTCGGTTTCTTCGTCAACAAACGCATCGTACAACGCTTTGCGAGGACTGGCAAACCCCCATCCCATCGGGTATAAATCATGTAAGCCAAAATAATAGCCATACAAGTTCATTTTATCAGCTCGCCAACCAATCATATTACCAAAGATTATATTTCCTTGTGTCCATGCATTTTCAGTATCATCCAACGAGTTCAATTCAAAAATATTTTCTTTTCCGAAGTCCTGTGCTTCACGCAAAACATTCTCATAGTCATCAATCAGATCATACTTTCCTGAGTTAATCACCTCTTTTAGCACAGTTGCTGCTTCTGGATACTTTTCCTCAAATAAGTAAGCTTTACCCAGAAAAGCCTGAACAGCTTGTTTGGTAATGCGAGCCCCAGGAGTCTGATCGGTTGCACCCGATTTTTCGGGTAAGATTCCTGAATTAATAGCATCAGCGTAGTCTGTTTCGATCTGCGCCCAAATATCAGAGATATCACCGTTAGCTTGCTGATATTCGCTAGGTGACAGCAATCCCGTTACAAACGGTACAGGTCCCCACAAGGTTACCAGGTTGAAATAGGCCCAACCACGTGCTGCTTTTGCTTCAGCAACAGCTCGTTGTTTGATATCTGTATCTTCTGCAAAATTATTAATCACCAGATTTGCCCTATAAATCAACGAATACAAACCGGAAAAATAATCCGTCATAGTGGAGTTTGATGTACTAAAGCGATACTCATTTAACTGTTCCAAGATAGAGTTATCCCCACGAGAACCACCACCAGCTATGATATCATCTGACAACATATTCTTCAGCATGAAATCATTGTAAATCATGTCCCTCCAGCCCAAATAAACTGCAGCAATAGCCTCCACTGCATCATCGTCGGTTTGATAAAAATTGTCGGTTGAAGTTGTTCCTTGCTGAATCACCTCATCCAGTTTACTTGTACATCCCCCCAGGAACCCGAGGACAACAGCCACGGTAAGTATATATATTAATTTCGTTTTCATATTTTTCAGGATTTTTAGAATGTTACATTAATACCAAATACAACTTTTCTGGAGTTCGGGTATGAACCTTTATCAACACCGAGTGATGATGTAGAACCGGCTGAAGCTTCCGGGTCAAATCCAGGATAGTTCGTAATGACAAACCAATCATCAAATGAGGTATAAACACGTAAACTACTCATGCTCATCTTGCTGCACAATTGTTTTGGCAAGGTGTATCCCAACTGAATTTGCTTAACCTTGAAATAAGATCCGTCCATAACGGCATCACTGCTAATCCAGTATTTGTCCTCGCCGTTCGCATTTGGCCGAGGTTTGCTTGCAGTAGTATTTTCAGTGGTCCAGCGGTCATCGTAGAAATAAGTTAATTTATTTCCTCTTGGGCGGTCGATACGAGTTAAACAATTGAAAATATCATTGCCTTGTGCACCTGTACCGAACAAAGTAAAGTCGAATCCTTTATAGGCTGCAGTAATTGTAATACCATAGGTAAAATCTGGAATTCCGCTTCCCAACATTACTTTATCGTCGTCGGTTATTTCGCCATCGGCTGCGTCATTCACACCATCTCCGTCAGAATCAACAGTCAGCTGATCCACAAATATCGGGTCACCGGTAGCATCATCAATACCTTCCAACTCGAAGCCACGCATATACCAAACCGGGAATCCCTCTTCAAATACTGTAATACCGCTTTGCGTATGGAACGAAGCACCTGCAATCCTTGAGATTGTTGGGTCCAAATAAGTGACCTCATTTTTCAGCGTCGCCAGGTTAGCACGAATACCGTAGCTAAAGTCATTTCTGATTTTATCCTGCCAGCCTAACTCCAGCTCAAAACCCTTATTGTCTACATTACCAGCATTAACAACAACCGATGAAACACCCGTCTCTATTGGTGGCGTTGTTTCTACCAACAAGTCTTTAGTCTTTTTATCAAAATAATCTAAACCGAAAGACATTCTGTTGTTCAACAAACGAATATCAAAACCAAGGTCGAGCTGCTCTGATGTTTCCCATTTCAATTCCGGGTTATTCAAAGTTTCAGGAGCCGATGCCACCTGATAGGCAACATTGGGAGTGAACGGATAGCTTCCAACCGATCCAATCGCTGCACGGTACATAAAACTACCTAACGGACCTGTACTACCATTTTGTCCCCAGCTGGCACGCAATTTCACAAAATCAATCGCTGTATTTTTGGGGAAGAAACTCTCGTTTGACATCACGTAACCAGCAGAAACAGCTGGGAACGTACCCCAACGATTACCGGAAGGGAGTACTGAAAGGTCGCTGGCATCGCGTCGTACTGATGCTTGCAACAAGTAAGTATCACGGAGATTATAGCTTAAACGACCAAAATACGAGAATTTACGGCCTAAATCAGAATAACCGCCTGACACCGTTTTCACAGCTGAGGCTGATAGATAATTCAAATCACGATAGCCTTCCTGATCTTTTGAGATTGCATCACCACTGGCTGTTACTGTTGTAGTCAATGGTTCAGAGTATGAGATACCCGCCATTGCAGTAAATTTGTGTTCTCCTAGGTTAAACAAATAGTTAGCGAAATTCTCCCATTGGTAATACAAACTATTCATTGTGGTGCGGCTAACGTTTATCCGGTCATTTTTTGCTACATCATTGGCATAGTACACGTAATCGAAACCATAACTATTGTAGAACGAGCCACGATAACCAAATTTTGAAGTGATGACCATATTTTTGATAGGAGTAAAATCAGCATAAATGGTTCCGATAATGTTGGCTCCGTCCAGTTTCGAGTCAGACCGGTCACGCATCAACAACGGATGAACCTGTTCTGATTGGTATATCTGAGAAAGACCATAATATAGTCCATCTTCGTTTTTCAAAAGTACTTTACCCGCGTTAAGGTAATCCTGCATAAAGGTTGGCAGATTGTCTTCTGAATAATACGGTTTAGTTAGCGGATCCATCGTTAAAACCGAAGCCAATAAGCTTCCGTATTCTGAGTTCTCGGAAACCGACTGAGATTTCCATCGTTCCATAATATTTGTAGTACCAACTTTCAACCAGTCATTTATTTTGTAGTCGGCATTAATCATCGCAGTCATACGCTCATACACATCTTTATCTCCTTTTACAATACCATTTTGATCTAAATAGGAAAGTGACAAATTGTAAGAACCTCGTTCGTTTGCTCCCTGAAAACTCAGATTATGTTTTTGCATGACAGATGTTTCAAAAGCAACATCTGTCCAGTCTGTATCAGTTGTTTCATCCCACACTGCTGATATCTCATCAGCTGTGATATGATTACCTTCAGTCATATAATTAACATAATCACGAGCATTCATAACTTTGGGAATCCGATTCAACTTATTCGTAGTATATTGAAAATCGTAGCTGATTTTACCGGCACCTTTTTTAGCCTTTTTAGTCGTAATCAGAATAACACCGTTACCGGCTTCAGCTCCGTAGATTGCAGCAGAGGCAGCATCTTTCAATACTTCCATTGACTCAATATTACTCGGGTCAATTCCGCTAATATCGCTTACCCGTAATCCATCAACAATGTACAATGGATCCGATGCAGAGTTTGAGCTGTAGCCACGAACACGAACCGTCGCACTTGCTCCGGGAGCACCTGATGTTTGAATGACCTGCACACCAGCTGTTTTGCCTTGCAATGCCTGTTGCGGACTGGTAATCGTGCGGTTCTCCATATCGTTCGCTTTTACCTGCGAAATGGCGCCGGTTAAGTCACTTTTACGCTGCACGCCGTAGCCAATCGCAACAACCTCTTCCAAACCAATGGTTTCTTCCTCTAAGGTCATATCCAAAAGGACGCGGCCGCGAACCTCAACCTCCTGCATTTTCATACCAACAAATGAGTAAATGAGAATGGCATTACCGGGAACGTCTGATAACACATACTTACCATCCATATCTGTAATTGTACCATTAGTGCTTCCTTTTACAATAATTGTAACTCCTGGAAGCGGTCCACCTGTATGATCAGTAACAGTTCCTTTCACCGTGATTTCTTGTTGAACCCAACCTGATTTGCTGTTATTCGGTGAATTACGATCAGATGGTTTAATAATAATTAGGTTTTTATCTGTAATTGAATACTGGATACTTTGACCCTGAAACAATTCATTTAAAACTTCTTTCACATTCGAATTGTCCAGATTGATATCAACCTTACGATCAAGACTAATACTCTCATTGGTATAGATGAAACGATAATCGGATTGATTCTCAATCTCCTGCAAAACCTCTTTCATTGTTTTGTTATGCATTACAACTGACAGTCTACCGGTTTGAGAATAGACTGACGCAGAAACATGCATGATAAAAAGAAGCATGATTAACGTCGTTAATTTCATGACGCGCACAAGTTTAGTTAGGACAGGATTGACTCCAGTCCTGGATTCATAATTTTTTTTCATAAGTTTGTAAAATGTAATTGGTTAATTAATGCAATCTAATGTTTAGGACCATTAGGAAGATTGGTTAACAACGGACGGGAAATGCGGGAACATTTCCCGTTTTTTATTTCATAGGCTATTATTTTTTTGTGATTACTACTTTCTTACCTGTCATTTCGTATTGAATAGGGCTTAATTGGCATAGTGCATCCAGCACATCAACAATGGTTTCCTCACTCAGAACTCCCGTGTAATGAATACTTTGTCTTAAACTTTCATCTTTAATCCATATTGTAACACTATACCATCTTTCCAAGCGCCGACAAACTTCTCCCAAATCCATATTATCCATATAAAGCTTATTATCCATCCAACTCAGGATATGCTCAGGAACTCCTTTGCTTAGCGACAGATTATCTGATGCTTTATCATAGGTAGCAATCTGACCTGGACTAATCTTTAACGATTGACTCGAATGAATGCTCGATAAGGCAACAGAGCCTTCTATCAAAGTTGTTTGAACTTCACCGTCGGTGGGGTAAGCTTTTAAATTAAACTTAGTTCCTAAGACTTTCACTTTTAATCCGGACGTCGTAGAAATCTCAAAGGGAGTCTTACTTTTTGCCACTTCAAAAAATGCCTCGCCGGAAAAGCTAACCGAACGAAGGTGATTTTTAGCATTGAGCCTATAATTTAAACTGGACCCGCCATTCAATCTTACCTTGGTTCCGTCTGGCAAAACTACGGTAGAGCGATCTCCCATTTCTGTTCGAACAGAAACCAGCCCATTTTGCGAGCCTGATGACATCAAAAACAACTTAATTCCGAAAACGACCAGCAAAACAGCAGCAACACTTGAAACAGCTATTGAAATCCGGTACAGTTTGTTTCGTTTACTAAATTGCTGCTGAATTTTATCATCAACTTTCTTGAAAGCAGCAACGGAGTTAAAGGCAGCAGCATCAGCCAGCTTTTTAGAACCAGCCCATATGCGAGAAAATTTCGTTAATTCCGAGTTATTCGTATCGGATTCATTTAACCAATTTTCCATTTCGGGCGAAGGTGGTTGCCCGGAATCCTTACTTAAAAGGTGGTCAATGATTTCTTTCTTTGGAATATTTGATTCACTCATTGTGATCGTGTTTTTCAAGACAGACACCACAATTCGCAAATAGTCCTACCGAAATCTGATTTTTTTAAAATGAAGTTCGCCTGTTAAAAAACATGTTTCGTTTCAAGGCATGATTTGAGGTAAATCATCGACTTCCAGAGCTGATTTTTTATTGTTTTGACAGAAATGCCAAGCTGTTCTGAAATATCCGATAGTTTTTGTTCTTCGATCCTGTTCATCATAAAAACCTGACGGCTCCGCTCGGGAAGTTTCTCTATACATTCAAAAAGCTGACTAACAAACTCTTCATCAAGCTGCTCGTTATCGTCCTCCGGAACCTTATCCGCCGCATACTCAACAGGCATCTGGGTGCGCTGCTTTTTGCTACGCAAATAGTTTAAACAGGCATTTTTTGCCGACTTAAAAAGGTAACTGGAAACTTTATCGCGGATAATTAACTTATGACGATCCGCCCACAATTTCACGAACAGATCCTGAATAAGATCCTCTGCAGCTTGTTTATCTTGAATAATTTGAAAAGAATATGCACATAACCGCCCGTAATAACGATGAAACAGCTGGTTGAAACTGGCATAATCATCACTTCGAAATCGTATATACAACTGATCGTCGAGGCTGGTCATAAGTAGCTTGGTTAATCTCCACAAGTTTAATGAAAAGTGAAAAATTTCCAATTAAAACGCCCAAAAGAATTGCAAGTATTGACATACGTCAATTGAACACATATACCAATTATGTACTAAATAATCTCTGATATTCTGTGCCTCCAGCGTAAGTTTGAAAAACTAAAAACAATGTTATTCAACTGCTTTTATCACCGCGACTATTTCATTACAAGCAACCTGGCAACTACCAATTTAGTTTAGTTCGCCATGTTTTAAGATCAGACTTTCAGCAAACCTGTTTTTCTCCATTACAGACAACTACGAGCAAAACGGTCACCCCTAAAAATTTTGAACCAAAAGTAGGGTGCCCGAAACATTTAATGGATTTGTAACAAAATTGACAGTGAACTAAGCATTGAACAAATGGAAAATACGTTGGAGTATATGTTACAATCTGATAACCTTTTAGATATTGAACAGGCAGCACAATCTGTACTTCCTGATCCGACAACAGCAGTCAGTCTACTTGATCAAAAGCCCTATTTGGGACTATTGGCCTTTTTTGGGCTTAACTTTATTGTCACCGGTGTTATTATGGGGTATTTCTACTACCGGAAAACCCACCGACGCGACTACTTATTTACCTTTTTAATGGTAAGTTCAACCATCTTCCTGATGGTTTATCTACTCGAAAGTGTAAAAATAAAAGTCGGTTTTGCGTTGGGGCTCTTTGCCATATTCGGAATCCTTCGCTATCGTACCGACTCCTTACCTGTAAGGGAGATGACTTATCTTTTCGTTATCATCGGTATTTCTGTTATCAATGCGCCAATGCGCTTAGCAACGGAACAAACAGCACAGCAGAGCTTTTGATAACCAACGTCATATTCGTGTTATTGACCTGGCTGATGGAAACCAAGCATCTGTTAAAGCACACTTCAAGCAAAGCAATCATCTACGAACGGATGGATTTGTTACCACCCAACAAGCAACAAGAAATGCTGAATGATCTAAAAACACGAACCGGACTAAATATCAACCGCTTTGAAGTTGGCCAAATCGACTTTAAAAAGAAGGTCGCTTACATCAAGGTTTTCTATCCGGGCAACGGCGAAATAAACAGTGCTGATAATATGAAAAGCAATCAATTCCCCATTTAGTAACTACATCAAAAATTTATGAGGAAAATACATTTTTACACAATTGCAATGGCAATCCTTTTGCTACTGGCAAACAAGGCGTGGTCGCAGGAAAACGATTTGGGTGGCTGGGCCGAATTTGAGCTTAAAAAGGAGATTAAAGACTGGAGTTTTTCGGTCGGCGAAGAAGTTCGTACGATGGACAACATGACTTCTCTCTACGGACTTTACACATCAATGGCCGTCGACTACAAACCCTGGAAACATTTGGAGTTTGGAACCAGCTACCAATTCATTCTTTTTAATGACACGGAATATGATGATCTCCAATCCCGTCATAGATTGAATTTCGCCACAACAGGCGATGTAAAATGGAATCGCTTCAAGTTTAGTTTGCGCGAACGCTTTCAGATGACCTTCAAAGATGAAAGTGTGCACGACTATAAAATGAATCCAAAAAACAAGTGGCGCAACCGATTTGAAATGGAATACAACATTCCAAAGTCGAAAATCACCCCGTCTTTTTCTGTTGAAACCCATTATCAACTGAACAATCCCGACGGAAACAAATTCGACAAACTACGCTACAAACTGGCTGCGGCATACAAAATCAATAAAAACAACAAGCTCCAGCTATATACACAATTCGATCATGAGATTAATGTGAATAATCCGGTTGACAGAACTGTGATCGGCTTTAGCTACAGCCTCGAACTCAAAGATAAAAAAGACAAGAAATAGTAATTCCAAGATACGATTCTATGAAAACACATCATTCATTTTTAATTACAACACTCCTGTTAAGCATATTATTCTCGTGTACTAAAACGACGGAAGAAAACTCAGAGTCAAGTAGCGAAAACGAAGACGTAACAGTCATTGACACAGAAACAGGTAATGCAGAAGACCACGAAGATGCAACCGATTATACCTGGGACGGCGAATCGGCTACCGGAATCATATTAAACACAACGTCAATAACAATAAACGGCGACGGTGCAAGCGCAAGTGGAACAACCGCCACCATTACAGCTGCCGGAACATACCTTGTTAGTGGTACGCTGACAAATGGTAAAATCATAGTCGATACCGATTCTGAAGAAACCGTAAAAATCGTAATGAACGGCGTAAATATTACCTGTTCGAATAGCGCTCCAATAGCCGTTATGAGTGCTGAAAAAGTCGTTGTGATTTTAGCCGACGCGACGGAAAACTACCTGACCGATGGCTCTTCATATACTTTCTCAAGTTCTGACGAAGATGAGCCGAATGCAGCACTATTCAGTAAAAGCGACCTCTCCATTTCGGGAAATGGTTCATTAATTATCGATGCTAATTACAACGATGGCATTGCCAGTAAAGACGGACTGATTATCGCCAGCGGGACAATTGAAATCAACGCTGTTGATGACGGAATCCGGGGAAAAGACTACCTGGTTATCGAAAGCGGAACAATTGATATTACTTCCGGAGGAGATGGTTTTAAGTCGGATAATGATGAAGACGATAGCAAAGGATACATCTCAATCCAAAGCGGCACCATTACGATTACATCGGGCAATGATGCGATGCAGGCAACTACCGACTTGCTAATTACTGACGGTACTTTTAACCTGAAATCTGGTGGTGGCAGCAGTAGCTATGTAAGCAGTAGCGAATCGGCAAAAGGGTTAAAAGCCGATGTGAGCATTGTAATCGAAAAAGGCGATTTCACCATCAACGCTGCTGACGATGCCATTCACTCGGGCTACCTGATCTCCCTGAATGATGGAACATACGAGATTGCCAGCGGCGATGATGGAATCCATACGGACAACACCGTAAACATGAATGGAGGAACAATCAACATTACCAAATCATACGAAGGCATTGAAGGACCTTACATCAACGTAAACGGCGGAACAATCTATGTGACATCTTCTGATGATGGCTTCAATGCTTCTAAAGGAAATGGCGGAGAATCGGATGATGGCAGCCTGCTCGATATTACCGGAGGATACATTGTTGTTACACCACAAGCTGATGGTCTGGATAGTAACGGCAAAATAGCCATCTCCGGTGGCACCGTACTGGTCCACGGAGCTAACTCATCCATGGAAGTCGGCGTCGACGTAAACGGAACATTCACAATTTCAGGCGGATTTATTGCGATTACCGGTCCTAACTCGAACATGACTGAAACACCTTCATCGTCATCAAACCAGTATTCGGTACTTGCACGGCTTGGCTCAACCAAAAGCTCAAGCACACTCTTCAATATACAGGACTCTGAAGGAAATAGTCTGATTACATTTCAACCTTCAAGATCCTACTACACCTTCCTGTTTTCATCGTCCGAACTGGCCAAAGGAACAACCTACTACATCAACACAGGTGGTTCTTATAGCGGAGGAACGGAACTGGACGGATTATATACAGGAGGAACGTATTCCGGCGGAACACAATACACTAGTTTCACAATATCAAGCTCTGTAACAACGGTCGGTTCAAGTAGTGGAACTACCGGTCCGGGGGGAAGATAACCAATCAACAACACAGAGGCTGCACTGAAATAAGTTGCAGCCTTTTTACAATTTTTAACTTTTGGAGGTAGGGTGTCTCCATTCACACATGGATGATAAGAAAAAAACTATGAACAAACATCTACTTGCGTTTTGGCAATAGCCAACAAAAAAGAATGAAAGTAAAACATCGGTTGAACGAAATTCTTTCCGTGAAATAAAGTTATATTTGACATCGTATATGCAAATCAGACCAAATTGACACAGGAAGAATTCACACAGCTTTTCGATCTCCATTTCAATGATATTCGGAAATACCTGTTGTACCGTTCGGGCGATGAGACAATTGCTACAGATATAGCTCAGGATACATTTATGCGTATTTGGGAAAAACAAATGCAGGTTGAACAAAAAACGGCCAAAAACCTATTGATCAAAATCGCTCGCGACTTATACATCAATCGGTACCATAAAGAAAAAAAGGCCTTTAATTTTTTCGAGAGTTATCAGATTAATGAAGAAGGTTTAACTCCCGAAGAT
>QKCF01000098.1 GCA_003246935.1 Sunxiuqinia sp.
AGGTCGTTGGGGACCATGGCAATAATTTCGTTACTCAGCGATGTGGCGTAAGGGATAATCATGATGGCCAGAATAATACTGGCTGTAAATACGCCAAATCCCTGGCTGCCGATTCCTAAGTCAATCATGATTGGGCGCAACACGTAAAAGCCCCAAAGACCATAAACAATCGACGGAATACCGGCTAAAAGGTCAACCAGCGTGCTCAGGATTCGAGCGATTCGGGTGCCTTTAAAATATTCGCCTAAAAACAGCGAGGTAGAAAAGGAGAGAGGTAAACTAATTAAAAGTGCCAGTATTGATGAAATCAATGTACCGGCAATGAATGGCAGGGCGCCGTAATTTTCTTTCCCGTAAGTGGGATCCCAGTTGTTGGAGAAAATAAATTTAAATCCGAAGGTTTGGAATGCAGGAATGGAGCCTATGACCAAAGAGTAGATCATTCCGGCAGCCACAATTATGAGTATAAATGAGCCCAAGGACAAAACGAGTCTTGTAATTTTATCACTATTCATATCCGTGTTTCAAATTTCAAATTGTGTTTCGAGCTGAAAAACCGGGAGGGTTTTGGTCTCCCGGTTTTTCTCCTTGCTCACTTAATCCAATACGTTATTTGTTATTGTAATGGTTTACCGTTGTAGGTAACAGTGTTCAAAATAGCGTTTGCTTTTTCTACAGCTGCAACAGGAAGCGGAGCATAGTGTACTTTGGGAGCTTCGCTTTGTGCTTTCTCGGTCATCATCCATTTCAACAAGTCAACAGTTTGTTTTGCCTGAGCCTCGCTGCGGTTGTTGTAAGCCTGATCTTTGTAGAAGATCAACCAAGTGAATCCGCTGATAGGGTATGATTCAGGATCTGATGAGTTTGTCAACATGATGCGTGTATCGGCAGGGATATCGCCTTGAGCAGCAGCGCTGATACTTGCAATTGTTGGCAGAATATAGTTGCCTGCTGCATTTTGAATTTGAGCCATTGCAATTTTTTGTGCAAAAGCGAATTCAGAACCGATGTAACCAATTGAACCTTCAGTTTGGCTGATTGTACCGGCAACACCTGGGTTACCTTTAGCACCCATACCTACAGGCCAGTTCAACGATTTACCAACACCTACCTGAGTTGCCCATTTTTCGCTGATTTTGCTCATGAAGTCGGCGAAAATCTGAGTTGTACCACTACCGTCTGAACGGTGCACTACTGTGATGTCCATGTCAGGCAAGTTAGCTGTTTCGTTATTCGCTTTAATCGCTGCGTCGTTCCATTTTGTGATTTCTCCCAAGAAGATCTTTTCCAATAATTCGTTAGTCAATTTCAAAGAGTCAACTCCAGGGATATTGAAAGCGATTACCACAGCACCCATACAAGTAGGAATGTGCAATACTTCGCCCGGCATTTCTTTTAATTGGTCGTCGTTCAGGTAACCATCTGTAGCACCGAAATCAACTATCTGGTCTTTCAGGCTACGGATACCACCGCCAGAACCGATACCACCGTATGTAACTGTCGATCCTGTTTCTTCACCATATTTTTTGAAAACCATGTTGTAGAAAGGCAGCGGGAAAGTTGCTCCTGCAGCTGTCAGGTCTACACTTTTACTTTCAGTCGCTTTCTTTGAAGAGTTGGAACAACTACTTAAAAGAGCGACTGCTAAAACGAAGGTTAATAACTTTTTCATTTTTAATGTATTAGAATTTAATTTCGCAATTCACGAATAGAGTCGATGCGAATGGCTTGCTGTCGTCGGCAGGTTTCCAACCACTGAAATTCGGAGCAATTTTAATTCCTTTTATCGGAGCATATTCAATACCTGCGATGTACAGTTCGCCATTGTTTGACGATTTATAGTCGTTGTTTGACTTGTCATAGCGAGCGAAAAGTTTTACTTTTTTCGATGCTTTGTAGGCTGCGTAAGCTGAGTAACCGTCTACGTCCTGTCCGTCAACAAAGCCGTTGTTGAACTGCTTGTTGTATTCAGCGCCAAGGCTGAAGTTATCGTCAGCATATCCGGCGAAAAAAGCCAATGTTGATTCGGTTACATCTTTGCTGATGAAGTCGTAGTACGCGCGGGCTGTTAATTTTTTAACCGGTTTGATTGTTGCTCCAAAACCCATACGCATGGCGCTGTCAGCCTGAAGTTTTTTGTATCCTTCACCGTTTACAAGGATTACATCAGCACTAAAGGCGTCGCAGAATTTGTAAGCAGCACTTACCCCTAAGTCAGCACTTGAGTTGTAGCCGAATTTATCCTGGAATGATTTTTCAACGTAGCGGTTACCCCAGGCTTTTTCCTGTGTACCGAATGCCGTAGTCCCAATTAAACCGAAGTTTACAGTTAACCCGTTATTTTTGTATGCAACGTATGCATTTTTTACGTAGGCAGTCATTTGTAGTTTGTTGTCGACTGATCCTGGGTCACCAATGTCGAAATTTGCTTTAGCAGAGAAGTTAGGGCTGAAAGAGTATTCGTATCCGAGATACAGGCGTGACAGTTCGAAAGCTGTAGCGGTTTCGCCGTCGGTTATTTTGGAATGAACGTTGCTGAAAATTGTAACGAACGGTTTTCCACTCGGTTTAAACTCTTCTGATGTCTGTGACATACCAATCAAAACTATGCCCAGCATAGCAAACGTTAATAATACTTTGCGTTTCATATATACTTAAGATTTGTTATCAAATTCCTTTGCCAGAATTCGGAAGCAAATCAAGATCTATTTAGTTACAGTCGGATTAATGAAATATTACAAAACGATTAATTGTATTGTTGTTTGTTTATTTTCTTGTGTTCGAATGCTTATTACGCTAAGCAAATCAGCATGTTGCGAAGTGTTACAAAAATGTTACATGTAGTAATTTCTTCACAAAAAAAATTTGGATTGAGATATCGCTGTAATTAAGGCGTATGGGCCATGTAATATTTTTGTAACAGGGTGGATTGCTAAAGAGGATTAAATAAAAAAGACAAAAAAGTATTTAATTAGGCAGCGTTGTTAATTTTTGTGCCGTATTCATAAATAGAAACGATCGTTCAGGATAAGTCATCTAAGGTGATGTCTTATGAAAATCATTTAATGACCTTAAAAACTGATGTTATGAAAACAATTATGAAATACAGCAAAAATTCGTCTTTCGTCATTTTCATTTTCTGTTCGATGTTAATTGTTGGTTTATTAACTGGCTGCAGTAAAGATGACGACTACGGTGGTGGTTCAGGTACCAAAACGATAAGCTATAAAGGAACTTTTGTAGCGTCTGGCTCATCAGTTACTACGTCTGCAAGCGGGACAGCAGAGGCAATCTTCAATACCAGTACAATGAATCTGTCTTTCGATGTTGAATGGGCTGATTTGTCATCCGGGATTGTAGATGACGGGGTACACATACACAATCAGAGCTCTATCATTTTCCATTTAGCAAATTATCCGCAAGCGACAACCGGGTTTTTCACCGGAAATGTTACGCTTACTTCTGCCCAGGCTAGTGACTTAGCGTCGGGAAAACTTTACATCCAGATCCATACAACAGGTTATCCGGGCGGTGAAGTTTTGGCTACTTTGGTTAAGAACAACAGCGGCGGTTCAGGGGGCTCCGGAGGGGGAGGCTACTAACTGTAAAACCTGATAGCTATGAAGCGGACAAAATTATTGTTGATCGGAATTGTGCTTTTTTTATTCGGATGTTCTGACTCTGCGTCTGAAATAGACTCAGAGTTGGATGGTGGTCCGAATACAGAATGTATTCCTGAATTTCCCGGCATGGATGTGACCTATGCTAATTATGTAGCAGGTGTACTGAATAAATATTGTATCGAATGCCATCACACGGGTAATTCGCAAGGGCCAGGTGATTTTACGACTTACAGCGGTGTTTTACCCTATGCTGAAAAGTTTCTGGCTCGGGTTGTTCCGGATAATGCTGATATGCCCCAGGGGAGTGCACCATTACCCAAAGCTGTTCGCGATTCCCTGAATGTTTGGGTTAAGAACTGTGCTCCGCAAAATTAAGAAAGGAGGTTTACGGTGAAATCAATATTGCTCATTGTACTGAGTTTTCTGATTCAGGATGTTGTTTCGTCTCAGGTGCTGAAGGCAACAGCGGTTAAGATGAGCTTCTTTTCGGAGGCACCGTTTGAAGATATTTATGCCGAAAGTTCGCAAGGAGTTTCTGCGATAGATGTCGATTCCCGATCGGTCTATTTTAAAGTACCGATCCAAAGTTTTCAATTTGAAAAGAAATTGATGCAGGAGCATTTCAACGAAAACTACCTGGAGAGTGAGAAGTATCCCTACGCCGAATTTAAAGGGAATATTGAAGAGCCGATTGAATTAAGACTCTCAGGCACTTATTGGGTACATGTGTCTGGAGAGTTGACAATTCACAAGGTAACCCGAATCTATCGCGTATTAGGTAAAATAGTAGTAAAAGAAGATACGCTGACAACATCTTCCGAATTTCAGGTCAAGGTGGCGGATCACGAGGTGAAGATTCCCCGACTGCTGGTTAAAAATATCGCAGAGATTGTCTTAGTGAAGGTAGCTGCTTCTTACCCGCTTAGTACGGTGCTAGAAGGACAGAATTCTGCTTCACATTAATTAGGGAACGCTTTAGCGGATATATCCGTATTGATCAGAAGATTGACACTGAGCCGGGTTATTGATTGATGAAGAGGAAAACAGAGAGTTGTCCCGGCAGTGGTTAATGTCCAATTCTGCTTTGGTAGAGAAAGTTATCGATGTAAAACTCATTTGTCGAAGTGGAATTGGCTTTAAAAATCAGACCTATGAAAAAGTTAGTTTGTCTTATTACCTTTTGCTTTTGTTTTTCAGTCTTGTCTGCTCAGGTCGAATTGGCTGATTTGTTTGCTGATTCGCTGGTTAATGAACAGAACCCCGGGGTAACATCCACTTTTAAATCGACCCGGATAATTAATGCGAGATCTGTAGAGACGGTGCATCGGAACGATTTGGTGTTCCTGGTTCTGCATAGGTTTGGTGATGTTGGTGGAGATGCAGGTGGCTCGGAAACTTTTTGGGGCCTCGACAATTCTACTGACATTTTAATCGGTTTTGATTATGGCCTGACGGATTTGTGGTCGATTGGAGTTGGTCGGGCGAAAGGTGCGCCCAATGGAGTGAACACCAGCCAACAACAATTGCTTTATCTGGAAAGTAAATACAAAATATTGACTCAGAGATACGATGAGTCGATTCCAGTTTCTGTGGCTTTGTTTGGTAGCAGCGTAGTTTCAGCCATGAAAAAGTCTGAATTTTCATTTTCTGATGCTTCATTCGGGCAGTTTTCCGACCGGTTGAGTTTTACAGCTCAGCTTATTGTTGCGCGAAAATTTAGTCCGGGCTTGTCAATGCAGATTCTTCTAACGTATGTACATCGGAGTTATGTAAGCGCACATGACGAAAGCGACTTGTTTGCGCTTGGTTTTGCTGCGCGGGCTAAGTTCAGTAAGCGAATGGCGTTTATCGTTGATTACTTCTACACATTCCGGTCGTCTGCGAGTAAAAATTATTTTAAAGATGCGCTGGACTTTCGTTTTTACAATCCGTTAAGCCTCGGTGTGGAGATCGAAACAGGAGGGCATGTTTTTAATTTGAGTTTTACCAATTCTACGGCCATTCTTGAAAGTCAATTTATCCCCAGTACGAGTAGTTCATGGGCTGATCGGGAGTTTCGCTGGGGATTCAGTATATCACGGACTTTTTCGCTTGGAAAGTCTGAAAAGGATTGGTAGAATTTGATAATCATACGACAATATAATTTTCCCGAAAAGGAAACTGAATCTTAATAGATAAAGAAATGTATAAGTAGATAATAAAAACAGATCAACAGAATAGCTCTGCATGGTAGAAAAAGAATTGCAGCAATTAATTGAAGGGTGCAAAAAGCAGGATCGACAAAGCCAGAAGTTGTTGTATCAAGGTTTGTACGGATTTGCAATGAAAATTTGTTTGCGTTATTCGAATACTCACTCCGAGGCTTCAGAAGTACTGAACGACGGCTTCTTCAAGGTTTTTGTCAACATTGAAAAGTATAATCCGGAACTACCCTTTAAGCCGTGGCTGAGTAAAATTATGTACCACGCGGCAATTGACTATTACCGGGCAAACTTGAAATGGTCAGGTCTGAACGATTTGGAGAAAGCGAAGCCTATATCCAATGATGCATCGATTGAGCAAAAGCTGGGTTACGAAGATTTGCTGAAGATGGTTCAACAGCTGCCACCCGGTTACCGCATGGTATTTAATCTCTACGTTGTAGATGGTTATTCACATGAAGAAATAGCTGAAATGATAGGCATTGAGGTGGGAACATCACGATCGAATCTCTACAAAGCGAGACTAAAACTGCAGCAAATGTTGTCTCAGCCGAAATCGGTAATTGTGCTTATGTTTTGGAAGTTGAAATGGTATTTTCCGGAAGGAATGAGTTCTGACAACAGGGGATCTTCAAAATTAAGAAGAGAATGAAAGAGGAAGATAAGACACATATTGACGATCTTTTTCGCGAGGGCTTGAACGACGAGAATATCGAGATCCCTTTTCAGGAAGACGGATGGAAGAAGCTGGAAGATCGCCTGGATCGTTATGACCGCAGGAAAGGGGTGATGGTTTGGTTACGACCTTTGGCAGGCGTTGCAGCGTTGTTGTTACTGGCATTTGCAGGTTGGTGGTTATGGCCCGAAAAAAAACAGGTGATTCAAGAACCGGTGGTTGTCGAGCAGGAAATAACAAAATCGGAGAAAGAACACGGTGTAGAATCCCGCCAAACAGAGCATTCGATCTCTGTTGTCGAGGGACAACAGGATGAGAATCCTGAGGAGGATAAAAAAAGAGTATTTGAAAGCTCTTCTCTTGCCGGGCGAGAAAAAATAATAATCGCTGAAATTGATGAGGGGGAGAGCGAGAGGAAAAGCAAGATGAGATTGATTGCATCACGTGGCGAAATACCTGGTTTAGTCGAGAATTCTGCCGACCTGTCGTCCACAAATCTAGATCCGGTGAGGTTTATGAAGGAAGCTCCACCTCCTGTTAAAACCCGAAAGTTACCTGAACCTCTTAAATTGGAAGATGAGCCTTCGCTAAATATGGCACTCACGGTATTGGCCGCACCAGCCTATAATGGGGTAAATAATCTGAATAACGCAAAGATTGGTGGTGACTTTGGAGTACTTTTTTCTGTGGCTTTAGGTAATCGATGGAGGGTGAGTACGGGAACGATCTATGGCTTGAAGCTGTATGAAACTGACGGAGACAATTACAACCCGGATACGAACGGGAGTTATAACAATAGTCCTAAGTCGGTTTACGCAGATTGCCGCGTCTTGGATGTTCCACTCAATATAGATTACAAATTATTGGATTTTCAGAAAGTGACTTT
This sequence comes from Sunxiuqinia sp., assembly GCA_003246935.1. Taxonomy (GTDB): domain Bacteria; phylum Bacteroidota; class Bacteroidia; order Bacteroidales; family Prolixibacteraceae; genus Mangrovibacterium. The sequence goes on from QKCF01000098.1 coordinate 7,387, forward strand.
CAGTTTAGGAACAGGAGTTTCTACCTATTTTATGCTTAGCGAAAAATATAGCTATCAATTTGAGTACGGTCCGGAGCAAAAGAACGCTGTGAGTCTTAAAAACAATAGTATTCATTGGGCAAGTGTCTTGAACTTACAAGCCAGCCTGGAACGTCAGCTTAGCCCGCAGATCAGTGTTAGCTTGCGCCCGTACTTAAAAGTGCCATTTCAGGATATCGGTTATGGGCGCGTTAGGTTGCAGTCGTTTGGTGTTGCATTGGGAACCAGTTTTAATTTCTAAAAAAAAAGCCCGACCAATCGGCCGGGCTAGGTATGTTTGATTGCGGTAAGCGGTTTAAATGCCGAATACTTTTTTGATATCAATAACGTAGTCGAGTTTTTCCCAGGTGAACAACTCAACTTCTTTTTCAATTTTTCCCCAGTAAGGAGATTCGAAAACTTTGGTTACGGTTTCCGGAGTACGTCCCATATGTCCGTAAGCTGCAGTTTCGCGGTAGATCGGGTTGCGCAGTTTCAGGCGTTCCTCGATTGCTGCAGGGCGCAGGTCGAACAATTCTTCCACTTTACGTGCAATGGCGCCGTCGTCCAAATCAACATTGGCTGTTCCATAGGTATTTACGTAAACACCCACCGGTTTGGCAACACCAATAGCATAAGCCAACTGCACCAATACTTCGTCGGCAACGCCTGCTGCTACTAAGTTTTTGGCAATGTGGCGCGAAGCATAAGCTGCTGAGCGGTCTACTTTTGATGGGTCTTTACCCGAGAATGCACCACCACCGTGTGCACCTTTACCACCATAAGTATCAACAATGATTTTACGCCCGGTTAAACCGGTATCACCGTGAGGACCACCAATTACGAATTTACCGGTTGGGTTAACGTGGTATCTAATGTCGTCACCAAACAAAGCCTGAACGCGTTCCGGCAATTGGGCAATTACGCGTGGCAGCAGGATGTTGATCACATCTTCCTTAATTTTTGCCAACATCGGCTCATCTTCGTCAAACTCGTCGTGTTGAGTTGAAACAACGATTGCTTCAACGCGTTTTGGAGTGTTATCGTCGTTATACTCAATGGTAACTTGCGATTTTGAGTCAGGACGCAGGTAAGTCATCACTTTTTCTTCGCGGCGAATTACGGCCAATTCTTTCAGAATTCGGTGTGACAATTCCAGCGCCAATGGCATATAGTCTTCCGTGTCTTTGCAGGCATAACCAAACATCATTCCCTGGTCGCCGGCACCTTGATCCATCTTGTCGGCTTTGTCAACACCACGGTTAATGTCGGCACTCTGCTCATGAATAGCAGTCAGCACGCCACACGAGTCGCCGTCGAAACGATAAGCCGCCTTGGTGTAACCAATTTGGTTAATCACTTTACGTGCAGTTTCCTGCACATCCACGTAGGTTTTCGATTTTACTTCGCCCGCCAACACAACCTGTCCGGTTGTTACC
>QKCF01000378.1 GCA_003246935.1 Sunxiuqinia sp.
TGTGACTGAAATATTCATGTCGTTTGCATATATTTTTGGAGGATTTAGCTCATCGTTATCAGCCGGCCGTCACTACCTGAATATTGCTGTTATTCGTGTGCCGGTGTTAATCTCTACTGATATATTCAATTCTCGATGGCTTAAATTGTGCGAAAATAGAGATAAACAGCTATTTACTAAGGTATTAATTCAGAATTTGACAATTTGGAGAAAAACTGTAAGTACACAAATGCGGATAAGAATTCTAAATTCAGAGCATTTATGCGTCAAGATTTTTAAATTTGGTGTACAAACCATAGAAAATTCAGCATGCGAGGAATTCCAGCTTCAGGTATAATCATGTTTTTGGTGATAATCCTGCTAATCGAGTTATTGGCTTACTTGGGAATTGTCCAACTTGTGAAAACCAAAAGATCGCGGAAAATTGTTTCGATTATTTTCTGGGCTGTTTCGCTTGGCTTCGTTTCGGTGTGGTTATCTGCTTTCATGAATCCGGATAAGATTAGACAAACTACCAACTACGATTTCTTCTATTTTGTCATTTCCCTGTCTGTCATGAATCTTTTTCCCAAAGGGCTGATTGCTTTGGCAACCATAATCGCTACACCGTTTCGTCTTTTTCGAAATAAGATTTATTCTCACACAATTTTGCTGTCAGGAATTCTGATCAGCTTTGGAATGCTTTTAAGTATTGCATATGGTATAAGCATTGGCAAGACTACCTTGCAAATTGATAAGATCGACTTATCGCTGGACAGTCTGCCTGAAGAGCTCGATCAATTGAGAGTTGTCCAAATTTCGGATATACACCTGGGCAGTTTTCAGAACGATAAGTTTGTCGAAGAGACAGCGAATGCTGTAAATGATTTGAAACCTGATCTATTAGTTTTTACAGGTGATATGATAAACAATTATTACCAGGAGATGCTCGGCTTTGAAAATGCGCTACAGAAGATGAATGCGAAATACGGAAAGTTTGCAATATGGGGAAACCATGACTATGGAGATTATTCGAACTGGAAAAGCAAAGAAGACAAAGCCGAAAATCACCGGATTGTGGCTGATAAGATTAGAGATGCTGGTTTTGATCTCTTGCAAAATCAATCATCAAGAGTTGCAATTAAGGACACTGCGATTTATATAATTGGCGTTGAAAACTGGGGCCATAAACCTTTCCCTCAGTATGCCGATCTGGAGCTGGCAATGGCAAGTGTGCCGAATGATGCTTTTCGAATTTTGCTATCGCATGATCCTGCTCACTGGGAAGATGAAGTTCGCAACAAGACATCGATACCACTGACACTTTCGGGGCATACACATGGCGGCCAATTCGGATTTAAGATTGGTGGAATAAGTTTCAGCCCAATGTACATGATTCAACCACTATGGGCAGGTTTATACAACTCAAACAAACAATACCTCTATGTCAATCAAGGCTTGGGTTGTGTAGGTTTTCCAGGGAGAATTGATATGAATCCGGAAATCACCGTTTTGACCCTACACTCAAATACTGTCAAAACTAATTGAGAATATTAATTCAAACCGTGTTTCCTTAAAATCAGGCAAATACATTGAACGGAGGCCAATTGAAACCGGAGCCGGCAAACGCAAAAAATGTCCATCACCGGTAATTTCGATCCCTGTCGATATTAGTTTTTCAGAAATACGATACTCGGTTTTGTCGTCGTTGTAAAGTTGTTCATGAAGTGATGCAAAATCATAGAAGCATGATGTTCTTAAGCGCTTGAGATAAAACAAGCGGCCCAGACTAAAATCAGGATAGGCTAAGGGAAGCATATAGTCGATGGTAAATGTATAGAGACTAGTGCAATTGATTCGTTGTATTCCTCGTGGAAACCGGACAACATCGGAGAACGAGGCCTTCGTATCTGCAAACTTCTCCTGATACCCATTATAGATGCGAATAGACTGATTTCTGAGGACTCCGGGGAAATACAAAAAGGTCTCAACTGCCTTCAGATTTCCGATTTCAGCACCTCCTGAAGGATTTTGTTTGAATACAAAATCGACAGCTTGCCCCCAGCGAGGAAGCAAATCCAACTCAGCTCGTCGAACCATATTCTGAAAGTATAACCGATAAGTTACTCCGTGGTAAAAGCCACTGTGAGCTTCGTTTGGGGTTGACCAATCATGACTTAATCTTGTATGAGTATATTCAATCTCGGGCTGTAAAAACTGGACATATTTACCACCGCTAAAAGTCAAAGGCAACTTGCATCCGAATTCATAGCTCAGCTCATTCCAAGAAAATGACTGGTAGGTTGTATCTCCACTTTGTTGAATCACCCCGTATATTGCTTTTCGTTTTCCATAGTTAACTTCAGCCCGAATTACCGGGACAAAACCAGAATATTCAAAATTGGCTCGGATCTTACCTGCTCTTTGCGACCAGTCGTAGTCATATCCAAGGTTTGCCGTAGCAGTACCCAGTTTGTTTTGAGAAAACAGTGATACACCTGGTCTAACTTCGTAATCGTTCAGATTGATGTAAGCCGGCGCCCAACTATGAAAATTAAAAAGGTGAGCGAATTTACGATACGGCTTCACGCTGTATGATGAATCAGGCAGAGCAGAAAAATCGATAACTGCTTGCTCTTGTCGAGCGAGAGTATCAGCCAAAGGATTGGAAATCAATGAAGATCCTGAACTCGGTTCATTAAGCAAGTTGTTTGCTGACAATTTCGCTAGCTGGTAGCCGTTAGCTGTGTAATTACTCATGTAAAGCGATTCCCCATCAAAATGTCCATAGTCGGCACCAAATGCAACGCTCGTCAAACGCATACTTTCCTTAGAATCCAAATTAAGTCGAAAAATATTATCTACGCCGGATTCTGCCGATGTGTACATCAATGAACTGTCTTCATATGAAAGATTTCTGATATTGAAATAAGTTGGAGCAGTTAAAGGACTAACCTGACCTGACTGCAGATTAATTTCTGCAATATATTTTCCTTGCTCGGAAAGGCCAATACAAAAAACACGCTCTGCCGTTTCATCCCAACAAGGACTAAAAATGAAATCGTTATTGCCGAGCAAATAACTACGAATCAGACGACCATCGTTTATGTCGAAAATTCCTAAATGATATTCATTGGTCAAATTGACTTGAACCGCTGCAAAGTAATCTCCATCAGGAGAAATTTTAGGCGCAAATAAGTTGTCTTCGAAAGCAAATTCTTTCCTTATTCCTGTTCTTAAATCGAGTAGTACGATCACGGAGCGATCCGCATGATCCCAACGAACATGGGCTCTTCGCTCCGACCAGATCAGTTTCCCTGAACGCCCCGAGAATGATTCTTCCAAAATTGTACCAGGCGTAAATAGTACGGTTTCTCTCCCGTTTTTTATTTCGACAATTCGACCGATGTCATCCCGGCTTTGCTTGTAAGCAATAATATTATGCTGTTTATCGATCTGCGGATATAAATAATTGGTATATGATTTGGCCTCGGGCGTTAACACTTTCATCGATTTGCTTGAGGTACTATCCAATTCCTGCGTCCAGTAATTACGGTAATTTGCAAAAAGCTTTTGGTATAAATTCTCTTTGTTCTCCCCTGTGATTCTTTTCAGGACTCTATTCACCGGACTGACAGATAGCGGTTTGGTTGCCACTTCATCTAAAGCATTTGACCAAACTGAATCTCCAAACTCAGCACGTATACCGCCTGTCATCCACCAACCAAATTTGTACCGGTTAGGCACGTAGTCTTTGTACGAACCGAGACTCGCTTTATCGTAACTGTAAATTCCATTTTCAACAGCCTGTGCCTTGTTTTCCATTAAAAAATAAGGGTTCCGACCACGCCCGGAATGACTCAATGCTGTCTCCGAAACAACAGCATCACCTTCCAAAAACCAAAAGGGCACATACGCCGCAACCGCAGCAGCGGCGGCCTGTTCGCCGAACATAGCTCTTAATATAAATGGAAGTTCTGTTTCTATTTTGTCCATCTGCACTACATGGCGAAACTCATGAATTGCTAACTCCTCGAGCCAGTCTTGTGCATATATTTTCTGATGCGGCGTAGGATACAACTCCATACGCTTTGGCGACCAAGCTACCATACCGTTTGAATTTACGGTGTGCGAATGAATGACAACCGAAATTTTTCGCGGAGCTTTACCCAGTGTCCGGTAACCTGTTTTATAAACCTCTTCAAGAATCTTTGAAAGATGCTGCGCCGTGGGCTCATACTCCTCAGGAAATATCAACTGAAAATTCTCTGAATCAATTTGCAGCCATTTGATATTGGCCGGATCCGATCCGGTTGAGTAATATTGGGCGGATACAGCATGTGTGAATAGCTGAAGAATTATTACAATCAAATTGACTTTCAACATCTTCATAAAAGCATCAGGGTTAAATCAGACTTTGAATATAATTAAAATAATGCCCTCGAAAGGCTTTCTCATTTGTCTTCAGTTCAATTTGAGTTCTTTTTAACGAATAGTAAGCGGGACAAGTATGCATCCCGGCTTCAACTTGAAATTTGCATAATTAATGTAAGCTACGCTGTTAAGTTTGATTGCTTAGCATTATATTTGGTTAATCTAAACAGAGGTCCTCATTGGAAATTTATTTTCAACAATCGAACGCGCTGCTTATTCTGGTACCGACCGTTGTCCTGGTTGTATCACTTGCTTGGTTTACCTATTGGTCTAAATCGGAACAAAGTTTTTACAACAGGTTGCAGCGTCAGGTTATGGTAACACTGAGAGCCTTGGCCCTTGCGCTTGTATCAATATTGATATTAGCTCCAGCATTTCAGCTATACCAAACATACAAAAAGAAACCTCTTATCATAATCGCAACGGACAATTCAGAGTCAATCTCAGGATTTCAAAAAAAATACGAAGAGGCCGTCAATAACGTAAAACAGGAACTAGACGACTATCGATTGGAACAATGGACATTTGGACAAATAGTAAAAAAAAATAGTGTCCCTGACTTCACCGAAGTTCAGTCAAATTACACAGACCTGTTTCGCACAATGCAGAATACTCATCTACCTACATCTGTATCAGCTATGGTACTTGTTGGTGATGGTATTTTCAATTCAGGAACTGATCCTGTTTTTTCGTCCCGAACAGTTAACTACCCGGTTTACACAATCGGTATTGGTGATACAACGCAGCAAATCGATGCTGCAATACTAAAAGTTCAGCATAACCAGACTGCTTTTCTGGATAACTACTTCCCAATTGAAATCGACCTATCATTCAGAAACTTAGCAAAACAAGTTGCCGAATTAAGGGTGTTTCAAGGAAAGGATTTGGTTGAACAACGGCATCTAATGATCGATAACAGCGATTTTTTCCAGCAAGAGCAAATTCGGTTGAAGGCCGAAAATGTAGGAATTCTGAATTATCGCGTTGAACTCACTCAGTTTGGTGGCGAACAGAATTTGGGAAACAACCAATTCGATTTTTCTATCCGTGTAATCAATCAGAAGCAAAAAATTCTAATCGTCAGCAATGGAGCCAGTCCGGATAATGCAGCGTTAATCCGATTAATTAATCCTCAAAAAAACTACAAGTACACCTTAATTACTGATGAGTCAGAAAAGCTGGATGTGGCCAATTTTGATCTAATCATTTTAAACGGGCTCCCAGACAAAATAAGTGCGAATAGCCTATTAATACAGGGTATTCAAAAAGCAAAGAGGCCTACTCTATGGATCACAGGAATGGAAACAGATTACCAAAGATTGAAAAATTTTTCTCCAGGATTTCGATTCGGAGAGGTTCAAAATTTTGAGTATGCCAGCAGTGCGATCAACAAGGATTTCGATTTTTTCCAATTAGAAGATTTTTGGCCCGAGCAGATCAAAACGTGGCCGCCTTTGCAAGTTCCATTCTCAGAAATTGAACTAAATGGAAATTGGGAAACGTTGGCATACCAAAGCGTTCAGCAAATTGATCTGGCCCGTCCTTTAATCAGTATGGGGCGTGTTGAAGGGACAAAAACCGCTTTGATATCGGGAGAAGGAATTTGGAAATGGAGGGTATACGATTTTGTGCAAAATGGAACAAATGAGATATTCGATAATCTTTTCCTCAAACTTATCGACTACTTAATTTTAAAGCCAAACGAAGATAACTTCAATATCTACTATCAACATGCATATACGGAAGATCAGGAAGTTACTTTGGACGCAGAATTGCTTGATGAGAATTATGCCCCTATGAACAATCCTGAAGTTGAGTTAAATGTTATGGGAGAAAATGGCGATTCCTATAAATATACCTTCGATAAAACCGTACAGAATTACAGTTTGAATATCGGGAAACTTCCAGCCGGTAACTATTCATTAACGGCAGCTGTAGACTATGCAGGAAAACAGTTTGTCGAGAATGGTGCATTTAGAGTCGATAAAATTCAACTTGAGCAAACTAATCTTCAAGCAAATTTTAATGCACTTTATCAAATAGCGGAAACAACCGGCGGCCAGTTTGCACCAGCTTCCAAACTCGAAGAAATTCTTGATGCACTGAAAAAAGACGCAACCCTGGAAACACAAAAATTCAAGCAACTGATTTTCAAAGAACTGATTCTGTTTAAATGGCTCGCAATTTTTATCATATTACTTCTATGTCTGGAATGGTTTTTGAGAAAATATTGGGGATCTTACTAAGCATTTTTCAAAGATTTTCTAACTTTCAGGTTCGATAACTAATTCGAAGTTTATGAATTCATTGAATCACAACAGGCTGGTACTGGTGCTAGTTACACTAATAACTACCTTTAATTCTTGTACGTCTTCCTATAAATCGTTAGTGATTGAAACAGCTAAACCATCGTCGTATATGCTCCCGGAAGATATACACAGCTTGACTTTGGTCAATCGCAGTATTACTAGTGATTTTCAAAATTTTAATAAAGATAGTCTTCAGCAATTCTTTTTTAGCCGAGGTTTTCATTATGACAGTGTTGTTCTGGATAGCGTCGCGGCCGATACTACTTTAAAAGCACTCGGAGAATTACTTTTTGAATCAGGCCGTTACGATGTGGTGATCCCTGAGGAACGTTTTCTGGAGCGACACAAAGAATTTTACCTGATTCCGGAAAAATTGAACTGGGATGAAGTTTCGGCCTTATGCAGTGAATTCAACACGGATGCACTTTTGGTAATTGAGCGTTATTTCAATAAGATAATGACGGATTATAAGACCTTTAATGGTCCGAACGGCGATCCGGCATACGCATCAGCGAGTATCGATTCAAAATATGATGTAGTCGTGAAAATTTACGATCCTACACGGCAGGAAATTATAAGACAGCTAGTCGTAGATGACACAATCTCATGGAGGGACGGCGGTTATTCAACGGAAAAGATCTTTGATCAACTTCCGTTAATAAAAGAGAGTTTGATTCAAACCGCGGTTCAAGCAGCATTAGATCTCGATGAGAAACTTTCGCCAAACTGGGTAAAGGAAAACCGGATATTTTTTGTAATTAATAATACTGATGCATCACAAGTCGCTTTATTGGCTAACGAAAATAAATGGCAGGAAGCTTACGATTATTGGATCAAATATGCGGAATCACCTAAAAAATCGATTAAGAGTAAAGCTGAATTTAATTTAGCACTGGCTTCTGAGATGTTGGGTGATATCGATTTAGCTATTGAGTGGGCAAATAAATCGTACTACACGAAATACATGCAACAGACTCAAAATTACTTACTCACCTTGAAAAAGCGCCAAGAAATATTAAAGCAGTTTGATCATTAATAAATATCGAAAATTAAGACTTTGAAGCCGGGTAGTCAACATCCGGCTTTTTTAGTGCCCTAATCATGAGGAATAATCCACCCAATACGAACGGTATACTTAGCCATTGGCCCATGTTTAAAGCCATTCCTGCTTCGAATGCTTCCTGGTCTTCCTTAATGAACTCAATCATAAAGCGAGAAAAGAATACCATGACGAAGAATAAGCCAACAATGAAACCTTGTTTCTTCCGCAGGTTAGTTTTGAAGAAAAGATACATTAAAAGTCCGAACGTTACCAGGTACGAAAGTGCTTCATAGATCTGAGTCGGGTGTTTGGAGAGCTCTTCGCCGTTACGCTCGAAAATAAAACCCCATGGTAGATTTGTTGCTACTCCGTAAATCTCGGAGTTCATCAGGTTGCCTGTACGGATCATCGCAGCAACTAAAGCAGTTGGTACTACTACCCGATCCAAAACCCACAATACAGAGCGTTTTGACACCTTTTTACTCCAAAAAATCAATGCAATAAAAATACCTAATGCTCCGCCGTGACTTGCTAAACCACCATGCCATACTTTCAAAATTTCAGCCGGATGTTGAGAATAGTAATCCCATCCGTAGAACAAAACATGTCCCAAACGGGCTCCAACTACAGTTGCGACCAACATGTAAATAAACAAGCTTTCAAGCCATTTTTCATCTGATCCTTCAAACTTGAACATCTTCTCAGCAATATTGTAACCAATCAGAAAACCGACAGCAAACAGAAGACCGTACCATCTTACTGAAAGTGATCCGATGTGAAAGATTTCAGGATTTACATTCCAATGGATAAAAGCTAATAATGATTGCATATGTTGGAAGTTTGGAAATTTTATTTTCTTGTAAATTAAGAGAATAGGAAATAAGAAAGTATTTAAAAAAGAATAAGTAGCCTAAGCTACTTATTCTAAACCTTTGCCGTGGCAACTTTTATATTTTTTACCGCTTCCGCAAGGACACGGATCATTACGACCGACTTTCTTTTC
>QKCF01000294.1 GCA_003246935.1 Sunxiuqinia sp.
AAGAATGGGGTGCTTTGTACGGCACTACATTTCTGCGCAACGAGGACGACAAAGTTGTTGTCGGTGCAGACGGATTACCAATCACTAATACCGAGTATGAAGTTCTCGGCCATGTAAATCCCGACTGGACCGGAGGACTTCGAAACACATTCAGTTTCAAAAATTTCACCTTAAGCGCTTTGGTTGATTTCCGTAAAGGCGGCGATATCTTCAGTATGACAAAAGCAGTTGGTCAGAATGCCGGTATTTTAGAAGCAACGGTTAAAGACGGTATTCGCGAAAACGGGATGATCGTCGATGGAGTTTATGAAGACGGCACACCAAACACAACCAGAATAGCAGCCCGAAGCTACTGGAGAAGCTCCCGGAACTGGGCTGAGCTCTCAATTTTCGATGGTAGCTTCATCAAGCTCCGCGAAATAACCTTATCCTATTCCATTCCTTCAAGCCTGTTATCGAAGTTAGGTGTTGAAAATGCAACCTTCTCGCTTTACGGTCACAACATTGCTCTGCTTTACACCGACAAGAGCAACGACGCCCATCTTGATCCGGAAGTTTCTTATGGAGGAACCGTTGCCGGAACAGGTCTGGAAGCTTATCAAATGCCCGCAACCAGAACGTTAGGATGCAAACTGAACTTCAAATTTTAAAATCGATCGACATGAATAAATACATACTATACGCCCTTTCGCTCTTATTCCTGGCTGTTGCCTGTACCAGCGATTTTGAAGATACGAACACCAACCCGAACAACCCTGATTCGGCTCCGCTGATTAATGTTTTTGCCTACGTTATTGAAGATCTATCGAGCCGATACAATGTGACCGAAATGCAATACCCGGGAGCATTTGTAGGCCATATTACTAAAGGAACCTATACCGACGTTATCAACTACACAACTGAACCGGGAACAGGTACATGGGACGGCATTTACAGCACGACATTAACCAATGTCAACTATGTTATTGCAGGCGCCCAAACGGAAGGCAACGATAACCTTTTGGCTGCAGCGATGGTTCTAAAGGCCTATGCGATGCAACTGGCGGTAGACATTTACGGTAAAGTTCCGTATACTGAAGCAGGCATGGGTAGCGAAGGAATTGTTCATCCCGCTTACGATGATGAAGAGACAATATATACAGACTTGTTGAGTCAGCTCGAAACAGCAAACAGTCTTTTCTCCGTATCAGGGGGAGACATCAGCTCCGGAGATTTAGTCTACGGAGGAGATATCAGCAAATGGCAAAAATTCTGTAACTCGCTTCGCCTTCGGGTAGCAATCCGTCTTACCGAGGTTGCCGGCACAACAGCCCAATCTCAAATTGCAACCATTCTGGGTAACCCAACAACTTACCCAGTACTTGCAAGCAACGACGATAATGCCTTGATAACTTATCCCGGCGGCGATTGGGTCGAACCATGGACATCGGAACACAGCTCAATTGGCGATGATTTTATTGCGAAACCAATTGTGGATACCTTACTGAGCTTTACTGACCCACGGATTGAATACTATGCAGAACCAATGAGTGACGGAACTTTCGCCGGACTACCGGTAGGAACCGATGCCGACCATGAATATTCAAGAATCAATGATCAGTTTGTAAATAATCCAACCGGGAATGTCTATTTCATGAAATATGCAGAAGTAGAACTGATCAAAGCAGAGGCGATAGCACGCGGATATGTTTCCGGTGATGCTGGTCAGGCATACGAAGAGGCCATCACATCATCGTGTAAAGAATATGATATCGACGATGCCACCATCAGCACTTATTTGGCAGGAAGCAAGGTGACATGGGCAAATAGCCTGCAACAAATTTACATTCAGAAATGGATTGTGCTGTTCCGCCAAAGCTGGGAAGCCTGGGCCGAAATGCGCAGAACCGATGTACCAACATTAGCTCCGGCTACTCATTCCTCTTACGCTGGTCATAACAGGCCTCCGTTCCGGTTCCCTTACCCAGACTCGGAAGTTAAACTGAATAGTGACAACATTCCAACTTCAGTTACAGAAACGGACCACTTTTGGGGATATCACGTTTGGTGGGATACACGAAGTAATGTACAATAACCAAGTTCAAAAAAAGCACCGTTTTCGAAATTCGAAAACGGTGCTTTTTTTAGTTCATTCTATCCAACTACTCGATTGTCTTCTCATCGTGGCTGTTTACAAAAAGAACGGCATTACTCTCGTAGCCTTCAAATATGCGACTACCTTCGTGCTTTAAGTGATCACCACGAAAACCGGTTACAACCAGACCTGCGTCAACTGATCGCTCATTGATCATTTCCCGAATTCCGACGCCTGCCTTTTCCTCCAGAATTTCGATATTTTTCAGGGTTATTGGTAAACGTCCTTTAGTTATCAGCTCCTGCAACTCGACCTTACTCTTTTCGATATTCTCATGTGTTGAAACCTCAAAAATTTTGATGTTCGTCTTTTTCCAGTCGGGATGGGCTCCAATGATAAAACCCAGCAGGATCATCAGGTTGGCATTGTGTTCGTCGGTACGCTGCAGCCATACATGTATATCACTACGGGTATCAATCTTTCGTTTACCGGTCCGCAAAATCAACACATCAAAATCACCGGCATTCACCAACGCATAGTTATCTATAATGCGCTCCAGACTAACCTGATCTTCAACATCGCTATCAAAAATCAACATGTTATTTTCCATCCCTGCAATACCCGGAAGCTGTATCGCCTGAGCAATTGCCGAAGTAAACGACGGGGATATGATCGTATCAACGTACACGTGACTTTCAATTCGGTCAAACTGGTTAATCAACGACTCCAGGTTTTTATGGGCTTCGAGGTTGGCAGCCTTTGAGAAATACCCCTCCATAAAATGAATGTAAGTGCCGAACCCATATTTATATGCCAGCCAGTTTTGAAGACGAAAAGCGTGCTTACGCTCGAAACTGCGGTCGGTAATACAAATGGAACTTGGCCGCCATTCCTTAAACGAGCTGCGCTTCCGCGCTTTCTGTAAAAACACCTGCATTGACCGGTTTAGCTGAAAAATAGCATTCGTAAAAATGATCTCAAGCCCCTTTCTATCTTTGTGATAAAAGTTGACAACAAGGTAAATTAACGCCATAGCGATCAATGCAATAAACGCATAAACCGTATCAATTTTAAACATCACATAAAGAGCTGTTAAAAACCCAACTAATGAGAAATACCAGCGCGAGCGAAACGACGGACGATAAGAAGGAGATGAACCAAAATGGTTGAGGAACGAAATCAAGCAAAGCGATCCGTAAGTAACCATGAAGAACATAGAAATAATCCTGGCAACTTCGTTGACATTCCCCAACGCCACAAAAACGAAAGCGATGATTATCGTTATTAAGGTTGCTTTTTGCGGCTCCCCTTTTTGGTCATTGGCACCCAAAAAACTATTAATCTTTTTACTGGGGAAAGACGAATCAACCGCCAAAGCCTGCAACGTTCGAGGAGCCACCAGCACTGACCCAATTGCTGATGATATTGTGGAGGCAGCCAAGCCTATTGGCACAACGATGTTTCCCGCAATAGCGATATCCCCCATGACAAGCTGTCGGTTCAGCAAATCTGCTTCGGATGCTGAAGCAGCTAGTTTCCACGATACAAAGATGTATACAATCATCCCTGAAACGGTAGCAACTGTCGTACCGAATGGAATTGACTTTGCCGGATTCTTGAGATCACCCGACAAACCTACCCCCGCAGTCATCCCCGTAAAAGCCGGGAAAATGATGGCAAAGATGAAGAAGAAATGGTCCATATTACGGAGCTCAGCCGAGAACAGACTAAAAGTCGAGCCCTCGGCATAATCAGTTGTCCCAAGGAAAAACATCGCAACGAAACCGCTAAAACGCCGACGATTACATACAACGTCTTCACTCCCATGTTGGCACCCTTCGTCAGCATCAATGCGGCAAGAATAGCCATGGCCGGCAAGCTAACAACCTGTCGGGGCAAGTCCAACCCCCAATTATATTTGGCAATATTAAAAAGCTGCTCAAACGACTCGGTGAACGCAATAACATAGAAAGCTACGCTAATGGCTTGCGACAAATACAACGCAATTCCAATAGTCGCTCCAATATTCAGTCCGAAGGAACGGGATATAATAAAATACTCACCTCCACCCTCAACACGTTTGTTGGTTGCTAACTCAGAGATGGCCAA
>QKCF01000317.1 GCA_003246935.1 Sunxiuqinia sp.
TTTTTCGTTTTCAATTTCTAATGTATATTTCAATTTCCCGGAGGTACTGCATAGGTAAATTTCGGTCTTTCCTCCACTGTCGTTCATCGTCCAGAATTCTTTTTTGTTCTTCATTTCAATCCCTGACGTTTCCGATACTTCTTTGGTTAAACGACATAGCTTGTCGAAGCTGAAGGACGGATTAACAGGCGAACAAGCTGAGAGTAAAGTAACAAAAGGTAGGATACGAAAGATTGATTTTCTCATATCATGTCGTTGTTTTTCGATCTCCAGAAGTTACAATAAGAAACGTTGATGTGCGCTGTTTCCGAGGGGATCGACTAATTATTTAACATGTATACGAGGCGTTTGTTTGCCCTGAGAAACGAAAAAAGGCCATTCGAAGCGAATGGCCTTTGCAAATATGTGGAGGTTTTGGTTACTCTAAATAAGTGTAGCCGTATAATCCCGAGCGGTAGTTCGCCAGGAATTCTTTTCCTTCTTCAGCAGTGATGCTTCCTGCTTTTACCGCGGTTGTTACCCACGTTTCTACGGAACGCACCATTTTCTTCGGATTGTACTGTACGTAGTCAAGAACTTCAGCCACTGTTTCCCCGTCAATTACCTGATCAATGCTGTATCCTTCTTCGTTTACAGAAACGTGAACGGCATTGGTATCGCCGAACAGGTTATGCAAATCGCCCAGAATTTCCTGGTAAGCTCCCACCAGAAATACACCGATGTAATAAGATTCGCGTGCTTTAAGAGAGTGAACCGGCAAATCGTACGAGATATTTCGGGTTGAGATAAAATTGTCGATTTTACCGTCTGAGTCGCAGGTAATATCCTGTAACGTAGCCGAGCGATCAGGTTTTTCATCCAATCGGTGAATTGGCATAATCGGGAACAATTGGTCAATGGCCCAGCTATCTGGTAACGACTGGAACAGCGAGAAGTTACAGAAATATTTGTCAGAAAGTAATTTCGAAAGCGATGCCAGTTCTTCCGGATAATGGCGCATTTTACTAACCATTTTGTTGATATCGCGTGCGATTGACCAAAATTTGAGCGCGTGTCTTCAGGTCGAGCAAACCCAGACTAAAGCGATCCAAAGCTTCTTCACGAATTTGCTGCGAGTCGTGCCATGCTTCCAGCATTCGAGGTCCATTCAGGTTGTCCCAAATATCGTACAGCTCTTTTACCAACTCGTGATCCGTTTCGTGAATTTCAACGTCTTCATCCCAGGTTGGAAGTGTTGCTGATTCAAGAACCTCAAAAATAAGAACCGAATGGTGAGCTGTCAGCGAACGACCTGATTCCGTAATGATGTTTGGGTGCGGAATACCGTTTTTATTGGCCGCATCAACAACTGCCGAAATTGCATCGTTGACATATTCCTGGATGCTGTAGTTTACGCTGCTTTCCCTGTTTGCCGAGCGAGTACCGTCGTAATCCACTCCCAGTCCACCACCAATATCAACAAACTCAACACTGAAGCCCAATTTTGCCAACTGGACGTAGAATTGGGACGCTTCACGCAATGCGATCTTTATGCGGCGGATTTTATTTACCTGGCTGCCAATATGGAAGTGAACAAGCTTTAGACAGTCTTTAAGATTGTTACGCTCCAGATAATCTAAAGCTTCCAGAATCTCACTTGACGTTAACCCAAATTTGCTACCGTCGCCTCCGGAACTTTCCCATTTACCGCTTCCGCTACTGGCCAACTTGATCCGAATACCCAGATTAGGCTTAATCTTTAAGCGTTTGGCAATACGGGCAATCAGTCTCAGTTCATTGAGTTTTTCAACAACAATGAAAATGCGACGCCCCATCTTTTGTGCCAAAAGGGCCAGCTCTATATAATCTTCGTCTTTATATCCGTTACAAATAATAAGAGAATCAGAGTCAGTATTAATTGCAATTACGGCGTGAAGCTCAGGTTTTGATCCGGCTTCAAGTCCGATGATTTCTTCAACAACCGGGCGCATTTGGTTTACCTTAATTGGATAAATCAGGTAACTGTTTGCCTGGTAGTCGTACTCCTTGGCTGCAATTTTGAAACAGCTCGTCATCTTTTCGATCCGACTGTTCAAGATATCCGGGAAACGGATAAGAACCGGCATGGCTACATCACGTAGTTGTAATTCTTCTACCAATTCTTTCAAATCAACTTGAGGTCCACCTTTTTGTGGTGTTACCACCACATTGCCGTTGTCGTTTACCGAAAAATAGTTAATCCCCCAACCATTTATGTTGTAGAGCTCTTCGGTATCCTCAATGCGCCATTTTCTCATTCTTCAATTAGTCAATAAAATTTGTCAATAAGGGTTATTTTTAAGCGTGCCAAAGATATTTCTTTTTGCAAAAGTATCTTCATCATCAATGTGCTGAATTTAAGCAAAATCATATAATTATTCGAAATAGATTCAGTATAAAAAAAATATCGGTTCGATGGGATTTAACATTTTATGGCGAATACTGTTGTAATGATTGTCGGTTTTGGTTGACTTATGCAGCGAAGTTTAAATTCCTCTCCGTGATGGAATGTGGTAATCTATTGAAAACAAATAAATTAAAAGATGAAGTTTAGTCTAATTTCCTCAATTGTTTTTTTCATTCTTGTTTTCGGAACAGCGTCGGCGCAAATGAGTACGACAATTCCGTTGAATGAGAACGTTCGTACAGGTGTATTGCCCAACAAAATGCACTATTACATCATGCATAACGAATTCCCAAAAGACCGGGTAAGTTTTTATTTTCCACAAAACGTTGGATCGATGCAGGAGAACGACAGCCAAAAAGGCTTGGCGCACTTCCTAGAGCACATGGCCTTTAACGGAACGGAACACTTCCCGGGCAAAGGTTTTCTGGATATGCTTCAGAAATACGGCGTGCGCTTTGGTGCTGACATTAATGCTTATACTGCCTACGATCAAACGGTTTACAACCTGAGCAATGTTCCAACCAACGAAGCGACTTGGTTGATAGACTCTTGTTTGTACGTGTTGCACGATTGGTCGGGTGCTTTGTCGTTGCAGGATGACGAGATCGATGCTGAGCGTGGTGTTATCCGCGAAGAGTGGAGAACGCGCAGAACGCCGTCGTACCGCATTCACGAGCAAACGTCGCAAACCTTGTTTAAAGGCTCAAAATATGCCGACCGCATGCCGATCGGCGATATTAATATTGTCAACAACTTCAAATACCAGGTTTTGCGCGACTATTACAACAAATGGTACCGCCCCGACCTTCAGGCTGTCGTGATTGTCGGTGACATCGATCCGCTGGAAATGGAGAAGAAAGTGAAGGCAATTTTCTCTGAAATTCCATTGAACAAGGATCGTGCAGAACGCACCTACGATAGCATTCCAGATCACCAAGAGCCTTATTTTTGCCTGGCAACCGATAAGGAAGAAAAGTATGTTCGTATTACGTACAGCGAAACATCCGATAAACCAATAGTGAAGGACGAAAAGTACCTTCGTGACGACCGTATTAACTCGTTGGTGTTCTCGATGGTGAATAATCGGTTGGACGAATACGTTCAAAACAACCAAACGAATGTTTTGGGAGCGCAAACTCTTTACTCAGATGTGACTCGCCTGCAGCGTAACTTCATTCTTTTTCTGGCACCGAAACCGGGGCAGGAAATTGAAGGGTTCAGTGAGGTTTACACTGAGTGGCAACGTGCTTATCGCTTTGGTTTTACCCAATCGGAGCTCGACCGGGCGAAACAAAATACGCTCAGCCAGTACGAAAACTTTGTAGCGAACAAGGACAAAGTTGAAAACAACAGCTGGGCAGAACAGTTGTACAACTATTTCCTGGAAGCCGATCCGTTTGTGACACCGGAGAAAGAGCTGGAAATACAAAAAGAAATTTTGGCCGGTATTACATTGCAAGATGTTAATGCAGCGATCAAGAAAATTCAAACCGGAAAAAATCAGGTGATCACGGTAACGGGACCAGAAACAGAAGGAACTGTTTACCCGGGTTTGGAAGACTTTGAAAAAGTGATTACCGAAGTTAATGCGGAGAAATTGGCCCCTTACGTTGAGGCTGACGCTGGTAAACCACTGGTTGCTGAAGATTTGAAACCGGTTCCTGTGAAGGAAACTTTTGCGGTTGAAGGTTTAGAGGGAGCGACCGGATATGTTTTGGCCAACGGTGCGCGTGTGGTGTTGTACCCAACTGATTTGGCGAAGGACGAAATCCTGTTCTCAGCATACAGCTGGGGTGGTTCTTCTTTGGTTGATCAAGCCGATCTGGCTTCTGCCGGTTTGGCTGTTGACCTGATTGAATCTTCAGGTTTGGGCGATTTTAAAGCAACCGATCTGAGCAAAAAGCTGGCTGGTAAAATTGTAAGCATTCAACCGTCGATTGGAGAATTGACCGAAGGATTTGGCGGTTCAACGAATCAGAAAGATTTTGAAACGTTGACTCAGTTGATCTACTTGTATTTTACGCATCCTCGAGTGGACGAGAACGCTTATAATAACATTATCAACCAGTACGAAGCTTATCTGAAAAATGCCGCTGCTGACAACAACAAGGCTATGCGCGATACCATTTCATTGGCTTCAACTAATTACAATCCGCGTACTTTGCTGATGAATCAGTCTTATGTGGATATGTTGAATATGAACCGTGCCGGTGAAATTTTCAAGGAACGTTTCTCAAACGCGGCTGACTTCACCTTCGTATTTGTTGGAAATGTGAGCGAAAGTATGCTGCCTGCTATTCAAACTTACATTGGTAATATTCCAAGTACGGGAAAACAAGAAGCGTATGTAGATCACCATCTGAATCCGAAGGAAGGTGAAACAATTCGCAATGTGGTTCGCCCGATGAATACGCCGAAAACGACTGTTTACCTGAAAATGTCGGGTGAATTGGATAAGGAAGCTGAGACTAAACTGACCATGTATTATATCGGTCAATTGTTGTCGAAACGTTACCTGGTAACTGTTCGTGAGGAAGAAGGTGGAAGTTACGGCGTTAGTGCAAGTGGTGGTTTCTCAATCCTGCCCGAGAATCGTTTTGCAGTGACTATCAGCTTTGATACCAATCCAGAGAAAGAAGATCGTATTATGGATATTGTGTTCCAGGAAATTGAATCCTTGAAAGAAGGTAAGATCGACATGAAAGAATTCAACGAGGTAAAGGCCTCGATAATGAGCATGCGTGAGCAAGGTGTGAAAACAAATCGCTTCTGGTTGCGCGACATTATGGATTACCTGCAAACAGGAGATAAAATATACAGCGACGGCGACTATAAAGCTTTAGTTGACAGCATTACACCTGAAAAGGTGGCTGCAATGGCCAAAAAGGTATTGGATGATCCAACAACCGTTGAGGTGTTGATGAGCCCGGCTGAAACGGCTGCAAACTAAAGTTACGCTTAAAACATAATAGAGAGGCTGCCCTTGGTTTTGGGGTGGCCTTTTCTGTTTTCAAAGTCGTGGAGAATCGTTAATTCGATGATTGATTTGACCTTTAAGCTTTAAAAATAGCGCGAATTGTGTTATTATTGTAGTCTTCCTGAACGAGTGAGCGTTAGGTCTAAACTTCAATATTGTCATTTTTACCTAAATCAAATATTTTTAAACGCTATTAAGCTATGATCAGAAAATTAGTAACACTTGCGCTTCTTTGCTTTTTTGTGTGCGGACACATTCTGCTTGCACAGGAAAGCAAGCCCCTTGATTACGTGAGTACATTAATGGGGACCGATTCGGAATATAAGCTTTCGAACGGGAATACTTATCCGGCCATTGCTTTGCCGTGGGGCATGAACTTTTGGACACCCCAAACCGGTAGTATGGGGGACGGTTGGGTATATGGCTACGATGCTGATAAAATCCAGGGATTTAAGCAAACTCACCAGCCCAGTCCATGGATTAACGATTATGGACAATTTTCGCTTTTCCCGGAAACTGGTATACTAAAAATAAAAGGAGAAGAGCGTGGAAGTTGGTTCTCGCATAAAGCCGAGATCGCTATGCCTCATTATTACAAAGTTTATCTGGCCGATTACGATGTGGTGACCGAGATTACACCGACTGAACGCGCGGCGATGTTCCGTTTCACATTTCCGGAAACAGACGAGTCTCGCGTGATCGTCGATGCTTTTGATCGAGGTTCTTATGTGAAGATCATCCCCGAAGAGAACAAGATTATCGGCTATACTACCCGTAACAGCGGAGGTGTACCGGATAACTTCAAAAACTATTTTGTCATCGTTTTCGACAAGTCTTTCGTGAAAAGTGATGTATGGAGTGGCGATAAAATTGTTGAAGGAGTCCGCGAATTGCAGGAGCAACACGTTGGAGCGGCCCTTCAGTTTAAAACAGCGAAGGGGGAGCAGGTTTGCGCTCGCGTAGCGTCATCGTTTATTAGCTATGAGCAGGCTGAACTGAACTTGAAAGAGCTGGGAGACGACTCGTTTGGTACGGTGAAAACGAAAGCGGCTGATATCTGGAATAAAGAACTATCGCGCATTGCAGTGTCGGGCGGAAGTGATGATCAGTTGAAGACTTTCTACTCTTGTTTGTATCGGGTAATGCTGTTCCCTCGGAAGTTTTACGAGTTTGACGCCGATGGTAAAGTTATACACTATAGCCCCTATAATGGCGAAGTACTGCCAGGCTACATGTTCACAGACAACGGATTTTGGGATACATTCCGGGCTGTATTTCCTTTCTTTAACCTGATGTATCCTTCTCTAAATGCGGAGATTCAGGAAGGTTTAGCTAATGCGTACAAAGAAAGTGGCTTTTTGCCGGAATGGGCCAGCCCCGGGCACCGCGATTGCATGATTGGCTCTAACTCGGCAACTATTGTGGCTGATGCTTACCTGAAAGGGCTGCGTGGTTATGACATCAATACCTTGTGGGATGCCGTGGTGAAAAATACCACGCATGAAGGACCGCTGCACTCGGTTGGTCGCTTGGGATGCGACTATTACAACAAGCTAGGATATGTGCCTTACAACGTTGGTATCAACGAGAATGTGGCCCGAACGCTTGAATATGCTTTTGCTGATTATTGTATTTACGAGTTGGGAAAAGAGCTGGGTAAACCGAAGAAGGAAATTGCGATTTACGCGAAGCGAGCGATGAACTACAAAAATGTATTCGACCCTGAAACGAAGTTGATGCGTGGTAAAAACGAAGATGGTTCGTTTCAGTCGCCATTTAGTCCGTTTAAATGGGGCGATGCCTTTACCGAGGGAAATAGCTGGCACTATACATGGTCGGTTTTCCACGATGTGCAGGGCTTGATTGATCTGATGGGTGGCAAAAAGAATTTCACCGGCATGCTTGACTCTGTTTTTGTGGTGCCACCAATTTTCGACGATTCGTACTACGGACAGGTGATCCACGAAATTCGAGAGATGCAAATTATGAACATGGGCAACTATGCGCATGGTAACCAACCCATTCAGCACATGATTTATCTGTACAACTACGCCGGCGAGCCCTGGAAAACCCAATATTGGGTGCGCGAAGTGATGAATCGTTTGTACACCCCGCAAGCAGATGGTTATTGTGGCGACGAGGACAATGGACAAACATCGGCTTGGTACGTGTTCTCAGCGATGGGTTTCTATCCGGTAACTCCTGGCGTTGACGAGTACGTGTTGGGAGCTCCATTGTTTAAAAAGATAACTGTGACATTAGAAAACGGTAAAACCATCGAAATTGATGCCCCGGAAAATAGCGCCGATAATCGCTATGTTGAGTCGATGACCTTCAATGGTAAAGACTACGATAAAAACTACCTGAAATACGAAGAGCTGTTGAAAGGAGCAAAGATCAGCTACAAAATGGGAGCTGAGCCTAACAAGTTGCGCGGTACGAAGGATGAAGATTTCCCGTATTCATTTTCGAATGAGTTGAAGAAAAAATAACAAGTCGAAGAGACTGAAAAAAAAAGGTGCCTTCCCAAGCAAATAGCAGCGGGGAGGCACCTTTTTAGGATTAATATTTCTTAGGCCAGCACGAAATACCGCTTCTTAAACCAGAACGCTAGGTTAACCAGTGAGATTAATACGGGCACTTCGACCAGCGGACCGATAACGGCAGCAAAGGCCTCGCCCGAGTTGATGCCAAATACGGCAACGGCAACAGCAATAGCCAGCTCGAAGTTGTTCGAAGCTGCAGTAAACGAGATGGTCGCTGTTTTTTCGTAGTCGGCTCCCGCTTTTTTGCCCATCAGAAATGATACCACAAACATGATTACAAAGTAAATCACCAATGGAATTGCGATACGTACCACATCCATCGGGATTTTTACAATATATTCACCCTTCAGTGAGAACATTACAAAGATGGTAAACAGTAGTGCTATCAAGGTGATGGGACTAATCTTCGGAATGAATTTTTCTTTGTACCATTCTTCTCCTTTCACCCGGATCAGGCTGAAGCGGGTGAGGAAACCACCAGCAAAGGGTATACCCAGGTAGATCAGTACTGATTCGGCAATTTGGCCGATGGTGATATCTACCTGGAAGGTCTGCATTCCCAAAAAATCGGGTAAAATACCCAGGAATACCCAGGCATAAACCGAGAAGAACAGGATTTGGAATATGGAGTTGAATGCCACCAGTCCGGCTGCATATTCCCGGTTTCCACCAGCCAGATCGTTCCACACAATCACCATGGCGATGCAACGAGCCAGGCCAATCAGGATGAGCCCAGCCATATATTCCGGGTAATCATGCAAAAATACGATGGCCAATACAAACATCAGCAAAGGCCCGATCAGCCAGTTTTGAATCAGTGAAATGGTCAGTAATTTCACATTTCTGAAGACACGTCCCAGCTCTTCATAACGCACCTTGGCCAGTGGTGGATACATCATCAGAATTAGCCCGATAGCCAACGGAATATTGGTTGAGCCGCTTTGAAAACTGTTCCAGAAATTGGCGATTTGGGGCGACAGGTAGCCAATAATTACACCGGCCAACATGGTTGCCAAAATCCAGAAAGTGAGATAGCGGTCGAGAAAAGAAAGTCGCTTTTTACTGCTCATTCTTGATGTTTTTCAGGTAGAAATCGTAGAATCCAGCTTTAATCTCGTCACGTACACGGTAAAATTCGCTCATGATAAATTCTTCGGTTCCTACGGCGTGCGACGGATCGTCGAAGCCGATGTGTAAGCGATGTTTTACTTTGCCGATAAAGGCCGGGCAGCTTTCATTAGCGCCACCACAAACAGTGATCACATAGTCCCACTCGTCATTTAAATATTTTTGAACAGAATCGGATGTGTGGTTGCTGATGTCGATTCCAGCTTCTTTCATCACCTGAACTGCTTTCGTGTTCAGTCTTCCTGATGCTTCGGTTCCTGCCGAGCAAACGGTGATGTTAGGATCGAACGATTGCAGGAAACCATGTGCCATTTGGCTGCGGCAACTATTGCCGGTACAAAGAATTAAGACTTTCATTTTTGATATATTTTTAGAATGATTTGATTTTGCAATTCGATTGGCTCGTTTCGGCCAGTTATTTATTTTTACAACTAAAGTTTTCCGGGATTTCAACAGCGTTCAGGAACGTACTGAGTACTTGTTTAAGTTCTTGCAACTTATCGGGATTGATACAGTAGTTTACCTTCACACCTTCCGTTGTACCTTTAATCAATTCCAGGTTTTTTAGCTCGGACAGATGCTGATTGACGGTAGTCCGGCTAAGCGGCAGCTCGTTGATAATGTCGCCCGATATGCAGACCTTCGATTCGGCCAGATATTTCAGAATGGCCAGGCGCGCGGGATGTCCCAGAACTTTAAAATAGCTGGCGGTAAGCTGCAAATCTTCCTCAAACAGTTCAATCTTAGGTGATGTCATCTTCCTGTAAAAATTAATGCCGTAAAAATACGTCATTAATTTTTGTGACGTATTTTTACGGCATTAATTTTTGATTACAAATGCAATCAAAGAAGGAGTGGTGGGGTTATTTCGTGAAAAATAAAGCGGCAAATTCTTTATATGCTTTTACCCATGGATCGATAATGT
Source organism: Sunxiuqinia sp. (assembly GCA_003246935.1). GTDB lineage: Bacteria > Bacteroidota > Bacteroidia > Bacteroidales > Prolixibacteraceae > Mangrovibacterium. The sequence continues at coordinate 10,002 of QKCF01000317.1, forward strand.
CTTGCGTAAAGGCATTCCCGAATCCAAATGATAAAGTGTCGACAAAAATAACGCCTACAGTGTTCAGGATATCTTCGTTGAATTTGTAATACTTAATTTTTGGTTCCATTTTTTTAATTTCAGGCAGCAATACTTCCGGATTTTCCAGGTTTTCAACGACTGCTTTAAAAAGTGTAACAAAACCTTCTCCGTAGGCCAGTTTATCTTCCTCGAATAACGGGTCGAGGTCGGAGTCAAGCTCATTTGCCCGGTTGTAAAAATATTTAGCTAATCGCGGTAATGTATTCTTTATCTCATTAAAAGACTTCCGCACGACGATGATATCTGATTCGGTCATAGTAAATGATTTTTGATTTCAACCGAAAGGTAAACACTATTTATAGTTTTGGATTTTGAATTGATGGAAATGTTAGAAAATGCGCAGAATAGTTAACATTTGTCCCGAATTGTGTCTTGATATTGGCGTTGTGTTTGGCTGTGTTCGTTTGTGTGTGCAATTTG
>QKCF01000490.1 GCA_003246935.1 Sunxiuqinia sp.
GAAAAAACGTCGAGAATGTATAACGAAAGTAATCTACTGGAATCTTTGGCTAAAGGCGATAGACAGGCATATAACTTACTTTATTTAATGTATGCACCTAAAGTAGAAGTTTTTGTCGAGAAGTTGGTGAAGAACAAAGAAACTGCGGAGGATATTACCCATAATGTTTTTCTTCAGGTATGGGAGAAAAGGGACATTATATCAAAGGTTAATTCATTTAACCAGTATGTTTTTAAGATGGCTAGGAATTCAGTATTTGACTTATTCGATCATAACTTAATAAAAAAGAGGTACAAGAAATCAATTGAGAGTAAAGGAAGTTTATCTGTTCTAAGAACGGAGTCCGAAGAAGAGATTCAAGCAAAAGATCTGTCGATGTTGATCGATTTGACCATTAACCGAATGCCTCCGAAAAGGAAGATTGTGTTTTTGATGAGCCGCAAAGAAGGTTTATCGCACAAAGAAATAGCAGAAAAACTAAACATAAGTACAAACACAGTTGAAAATCATTTAGCCCAAGCACGAGAAGAGATTCGTAGGGTTATATCCTGAAATCGGTTGATTCCGAGGATTGAAATCTTTGGTTTTGCAGCCTAGTATCAACTTTTGGGGAAGGTTAAGAAAATTTGGATAAGACGAAAAATATATCAGAAATGGTAGAAGAGAAAATAATAGAGAATATTGTGAACGAGTTCCTGGATCATGAATACCCAGAGGAGATTCAACTTGAATTTCAGGAGTGGATTTTGAATTCTCAGAACAGAAAGGAGAAGGATGATGCTCTGATGAAGTATGCGGTAGGTTTAAATCCGGAGTTTGACCATCAAGTATTTAGTAAAAAGTTGGAAAAGGTCAACGCGACTATCGACCAGAAGAAGTTTCGTTATACTAAGCGCTTATTTATTCGGTTTTCAACCATTGCTGCCGCGTGCATGTTGTTGGTTGTCTCCACTTATCTTTTAACCGTTAAATATGCTTTCGTAGCAAACAATGAAGTTTTCATAACCTCTTCACATTCTAAAGGTGAGTTCCAGTTGCCGGATGGATCAAAAGTAATATTGAATGCATCCAGCCGTTTGGAGGTGCCAGCGGATTTTAGTGATCAGAATAGACACGTACATTTAGATGGTGAAGGATATTTCAATATCAAAAAAGATCCGGATCATGCATTCAATATTGCTTCAGAGCATGCTAATATAAAAGTATTAGGGACAATTTTTAATATGAAATCATATTCGTCAGGCGAATATGCAGAAGTGGTTCTGGAGCGTGGGCTGGTTGAAGTTACTGGAAAGAATATCCTCAAGGCAATAAGAATGGAACCAGGAGAAAGATTAGTCATTGATAAATCAGTTGAAGTAAGCAAGGTCCTTGTTGGCAATTATACCAGTTGGACAGGTAAACAATTGCTCATTGATAACCTGCCTTTAAAAGACATTCTTGTGAACCTTGAGCACTGGTATAACGTGGAGTTCCAGACGACAGGCAAATTTGACCCGAGTCCCCGTCTCACATTTATGGTAGATAATGAAAGCCTGGATAAAGTGTTAGAGCAGATTGCCATGCTGACTTCATTTAAGTACAAGATTTCCAATAACGTTGTTTACTATTATTCAGAATAGTAAATCTAAATGTAGAATAATCCCAATAGTACGCATATGAGCATAGTCTTTATCAGTCGTTTACCTAACTATTCCATTTGATAAATTAAATAGTACATAACCTATGAAGCTAAAACCTAATTCAATCTTTATGAAAAAAAACGTTTCATTCGAAGCTTTTAAAGCTAAGAGACCGGGGAGAATTTTATTTCTAATATTCATTTGTACCATACTCTCTATAAACGTTATGGCACAGGAAATAAAGAGTGTAACAATAGATAATGATAATATATCTATAAAAGAGTTACTTCGGGAAGTAGAAAGACAAAGTGGTTGTGCATTTTTTTACAAAAACAGTGACATAGATGTCGATAAGAAAGTGTCTGTTAAGGTAAATAACCAGTCTGTCGAGAACCTGCTAAAAGAAATTTTACCTGATGATTTAACCTTTAAGGTAAATGGTAAAATATTTACTATTTTAAAGAGGGGAGATAGCGCAAAACAGGAGAACCTTTCAAAGAATATCTCAGTTAAAGGAACGATCACAGACGTTGGTGGAGAGCCGCTACCAGGTGCGACGATTATATTAGAGGGAACGACAATAGGAACAATCTCTGATGCCAATGGAAAGTTCAATTTAAGCAATATTCCGGGGGCGGGACGATTATTAGTAAAGTTCATCGGGTATAATGATCAATTGGTTTTGGTAGAAGGTCGAACAGAAATAAATATAGTTCTCGATGAAGAAATTAAAGAGTTAGATGAAGTTGTTGCTATTGGATATGGTACACAAAAGAAGAGTAATGTTACCGGAGCTATTGCATCGGTAAAAGCCGAAGCATTGGAAAATCGCTCTACAGGTGATGTTGGACGCGCGATACAGGGTAAAGTTGCCGGAGTTCAGATTATGGCTTTGAGTGGAGCTCCGGGATCGAGTACGAGCTTTCGAATCAGGGGATATTCAAGTAATGGTTTATCGAATCCGCTATTCATTGTTGATGGATTAAAAGTAGCTAATATAGATTTCCTTGATCCTGAAAATATCGGATCTATCGAAATATTAAAAGATGCTGCATCGGGCGCAATTTACGGTACAGAAGCGGGTAACGGAGTTGTACTTATAACAACTAAAACCGGTAAAAGAGGAACGAGTCGTGTTTTTTATAATACGCAGTTTGGCATTCAATCTATGACAAATAAGGTTGACATGATGGATGCGGATGAATTTAAACAGTTTTGGTCAGATGCAGGTGTTTCTCAAGGTGCTTTTCAAAGCGCTAATACCGACTGGCAGGAGGAAGTTTTTGAAAATGGAAAGACACAAAGCCATATAATTGGATTTGAAGGAGGTAACGATAAGGGTTTGTTTTTTGCATCTGTTAAATACAGTAAAAACGACGGAATGGTTGTTGGCGATAAAGATGTCAACAAACGTTACATCGGACAGATCAACGCTTCATACAAAATAAATGATTGGATAAAGGTTGGGACAACAAATTCCATTGATCACAGCACTACTACATCCATATCTCAAAACGCCTATAATTCTGTTAATAGTGTAATCGGAAGTGCTTATTTCTTCGATCCGACTGTACCCAAATTCTATGAAAATGATGCCGACGCCCCTACAGAAAACGGCTATAACTTGTTGGAAGCAGACGCTGCAGGTTATAATGTTCTTCGAAATGAACAGAATCAACTTTACGGTACTTCCCGGTTTATTATAGAACCACAGAATCCGTTGGGGATGATACATAACTCCGATAATTTGAGGCGTAATTCTTCCTTAGGCGGTACACTTTATGCCGAACTAACTCCTTTCGAAAATTTCTCTTTTACTTCAAGGTTGGGTTATGGATTGGGATCTACTCATACAAAAACATACAGGGAGCCTTACTGGTGGAGTGCAACCAAATATCTTATAAATCCGGCACTCAACGAGGCCATGTATCAGTCCACTTATTACCAATGGGAAAATTTTGCGAATTACAGTTTCTCAAGAGGCAATAGTGAATTTACTGCCATGGCCGGTATGCAGTATACTCAGAATCTTATAGAATACATGTCTGCAAGTACGGACGAATTAATTAGTACTTTACCTAATTTCCACAACTTAAATAGCTCATTTACAGATGCGAATGATGGTATTGGTGGAAGTTCTGATAAGACCAGCAATATTTCTTATTTTGGACGACTTGGATGGAGTTATGCCGATCGATATATGCTTCAGGCAAATTTTCGAGCCGATGCTTATGACGCTTCAAGACTTTCGAAATCTAATCGATGGGGGTACTTCCCCTCTGTGTCTGCCGGTTGGGTTGTGTCGAATGAAAATTTTATGCAGGACCAGAGCCAGGATATACTTTCCTATTTTAAAATTCGTGCTTCATGGGGTATAAATGGTAACGTTAATTCATTAAGTAATTACCGGTACACAACGTATGTGACATTAGCAAGTGAGTATTATAACTTTAATGATGCGCTTATTGCCGGATCGGCTCCATCAGATGTTCTGCCAAATGAGGATTTGACATGGGAAGAGTCTGAACAGTATGATATTGGTGCAGATGTTCGATTCTTTAACGATCGTTTGTCTTTTTCATTCGATTATTACAATAAAATAACAACAAATTTACTTACTGAAATGACAGCGCCTGCTGTTTCGGGAACTTCAAGCCAATGGGTGAACCTTGGTAAAATAGAAAACTCGGGATTGGAATTTGAACTCGAATGGAAAGATCGAATTGGTGAATTTAGTTATGGAATACAGGGAAATATTTCCACACTTCATAATGAGGTTTTGGAAAGTCCTTATCAAGAAGGTCGTTATCCAGGGGGTGGTGGATTTTTCACCGAGGCTACCTATTTTGAAGTTGGTTATCCGATATGGTACCTCCGAACAAACATTATTGACCACATCGACTATTTAACCGGTCAGCCCGTATACAAAACAAGCGAGGAACTCGGAACTGATGATGGAAAAGATTATGTGGGGTCAAGTATTCCGGATTACACCTATGGTATTACTTTAACCGCAGAGTATAAGAATTTCGATCTAAAAGTATTTGGTTCTGGTGTTCAAGGATCAGAACTGTTTTGGGCCATTGCTCGTTTAGATCAGCCCAAAGGAAACTTACCAAAAGCTATTACTAAAGATCACTGGTCGATGGATAACATTGACGGAGTACATCCCGCCCCAAGTTTATGGAACAATACTACGAGCTTATATTATTACGGGTCATCTAATGATTTCGTATTTAATTCATCATATTTCAAAATTAAGCAGATACAGTTGGGGTATACTTTCCCAAGGAAGTTGATCTCCAAACTAAAGATGTCTTCATTAAGAGCTTATTTATCAATGGATAACTTCTTCACGTTTACGAAGTATCCTGGTAACGATCCTGAAGTTATGTCAGGGCTCTCAAAAGGAGATGAACCAAGAAGTTCGAACGGTATGTCTCAAGGTGGAGGAATGGGAGTTGACAGGGTGCGTTATCCTGCAATGAAACAAGTATTATTTGGTCTTAATGTATCATTCTAATTTTAAGGTATTACAACAATGAGAAAATTCAAACTAATAATAGCACTACTGGTTACTGGGTTTTTATTCACCATGTGTAACGAGGATCTTTTAGATATTGAACAGCAGAGCGTTGCCAACTTAGACAGTTATTATGCAAATGCAACTGACGCTGATGCAGAATCTCTTATCGCATATGTATATGCAGAAGTGTATAATGTAACCGGATATTTTTGGGTGAACTTATTAAACTCTTTGTCTGATGATTCGCCATCAGCAGGAGGGCTCTATTCCAACATTAATGTTACCTCTTCAAACCATACAGGAAGTCAGTATTTCACAAATTTCTATAATATCAATTATCTCTGTAATCTGATAATTGAAAAGCTGGAACCTGATACAGAAGTAAAAGAACAGATTATTGGTGAGGCATATTTCTGGAGGGCCTATGCCTATACAAACCTAATCAGGTTATGGGGTAATCCACCACTAGTTGATCACGTTCTGGCAACAGAGGAATTAAAGCCATTAAATGGAACTACTGAAGAACTATGGAATTATGTGGAAACAAGTTTGCAAGAGGCAATCTCCAGACTTCCTGAAAAATCAGGGCTAGGTGGTCAACAAGAGATTGGTGGCCGTGTAACCTTGCATTCTGCTTATGCTCTTCTTGGTAAAGCACAATTGCTAAAAGGAGATTATACGAATGCAATAACAAGTCTGGAAAAAGTGATTACCTCAGGGAAATATGACCTGATTGATGATTTTACGGAATTGTACCATATGTCTTCAGATTTTTGTGATGAATACATCTGGGAGTGGAATGTTGACGACAATTCAACCGAAAGTACTTATATGAATGAAGGAGATTTTAGGTTTATGAGATTTACCTGGAATACAGCCAATGTTACTGTTCCGGGGGGTATCACAGAGCAGGGCGTAAGCGGAGCAGACCTAAATAAGGACTTCTATGACTTTATGGTTGACCGGGGAGAGAAAGGCAAATCCCGCTACTATGGAACCATTTGGGATTACGAAGATATTCTACAGAGATTTGTCGATCTTGATTTAGCCACTGACACGGAAGATGCAGTTTCTGAATTTTGGAAGACGGATGCATCTATGATTAATTGCCAGGGATATTTCAGAAGTAAGATGCTTGCTTGGGCCGACGAAGTGGTGCCTGACTCAAGAGTAGCTGGGCTACCTTATACCTATACTAACTGGCCGGGAATGAGATATGCAGAAGTACTTTTACTTTATTCCGAGGCATGTATACAATCAGGAACAAAAGTTTCGGAGGGACTGGTTGCATTAAATAAGGTTCGAGTTCGTGCTGGCCTTGGTGCATTGGAATCTTTCGATCTTCAGGATGTTAAGGATGAAAAAAGAGCTGAACTTGCGTTTGAAGGAGAACGATATCTGGATCTTATACGTTGGGGAGATGCACCCACAGCACTTGCAAACCGAGGTTTAACTACTTATACCTTTTACGGATATCTTTCGGGAACAACCGATTACGATGTTACTGAGGAAGCTTTTGCGGGAGCATCTGGTTTTCAATCGGGACGTGACGAACTTTTTCCTTACCCGTATTCAGAAACCCTTCTTAATCCCAACCTGGAACAAAATAGTGGTTGGTAGATAAGGCCCGATGTTAAACAATTATGAGATGCTTTTATAGTATATAGTTTTAACAAATCAAAAGAAACATAATGAAAGAACTTAAAATAATATTAGCTGTTTTAATAATCTTTTCATCAGCCTATGTTTTCACTTCATGTAGTGACGATGATGAAGTAATTATTAAGGCTACCCTTGAATTAGAGAACGCAGAAGCGACAGTTCCGTATACAGCCGGAAGCTTTACGATTGGTGTTTCAGCAAATAACGAATATACTGTTACAGTTGATGAGACAGGCACAGATTGGCTAACTTATGAAATAATTGACAGTGGAGACTCCCTAAAGGTCTCATACATCCAAAACGATAGCACTCTTGTGAGAAAAAGTCGTCTGATTATAATAAACGATGATGTTATGAGATTTTTATATGTTGAGCAGGAAGGTTTCCCATCATCGAGTATCACTACAGTCGATCTAAATTATACAGTGACTACAGGTGGAGGATATACGATCCTCAGTATTGCGGACGAAGATTGTGACCAGATTCCTATCGGGTCAACAGTCGTTTTTGAATGTGGAACAGCAGGGGCAATCTCCTTCCTTGATGCAACCTACACCGAATTTGCAGGAGGCATACCAGTGAACGGAATGGTTAGCTTCGTATGGACCCAGGAAATTGCAAATATAACAGCGGGATCCGGAATCACTACAGGTCTACTACAAGATGGATTCGAGGTAACGGGAGCATACGCCATGTTTTTGAAAACCAGTCTTGAGTATGCTATAAATGAAATGGGAGGTTATACAATTTTCTCTGTAACTGCTGAAGAATGTGAAAAAATACCTGTTGGGGCAACACTTAATTTTGCATGTCCGAGCGACAATGGAACAATTTCACTTCTGGATGCAACATATACTCCTTATGCGGGAGGTAGTCCGGTAAATGGTAAATTCAGTTTTGGCTGGACAAATGAGATTGCAGCAATTACCGCAGAAAGTGGAATAACCACAGGACTGCTTAGTGACGGATTCGACATTTCATCATTATTCTTTATCGATATGAATACTGAGCTTGAGTATTCAATTACTGAAGGAGGAGGTTATACAATTTTCTCTGTTACGGCTGGAGAATGTGCTAAAATTCCTATTGGAGCAACAGTCGTTCTCGAATGTACAAGTGATGCCGGTACAATTACATTCTATGATTCTTCAAATAAAAAATATGCAGAAGGAAGTCCCGTAAACGGAGAGTTTAGATTTGTCTGGACAAAAGAAATAGCTGCTATAACTGCGACCTCGGGAATAACTACAGGTATCCTTCGTGATGGCTTTGATGTAAGCGGCATGCATTGCCACAATTAAATGTAATAAATTAAGAGGTGGTCGAATGGCCACCTCTCTTCAAAATTACTGTTGAGTTCTGATAGTTATAAAAATCAGAATTTAACAATTCAATATCAAATTTTGTCAACGGCCAAAATCCAAATGATTTTGCTTCATTATCAGGAGCTTACCCGGAGGCTGTTTTTACCCTACATAACAGAAATGAAACGATTCAAATTGATAATAGTTGGTCTTTGTCTGCTCACATGTAACCTGATACCATTTGAAAACGTGTACGGACAAGATACATCAAATCTCCCTCAGTTGGGGAAATCAGCAATTGAGGAAGTCATTGCTGCAATGACACTAGAAGAGAAAGCTGCACTTGTTGTAGGTACTGGTTTAAAAATGGGGGAGAAAGAAAACAATATGGGTTTTCAAATTCCAAACCAACCTATTCCGGGAAGTTTAGCCGATCAAACAAAGGTTTATGTTTCCGGGGCAGTAGGCAGAACTTTAGAAATTCCCCGTCTGGGAGTGACAACCATAGAAATGGTTGATGGCCCCGCTGGACCTAGTTTTGGCTCACGGACAACAGCATATCCTTCCTCAACATGGGACGTTGATCTTGTATTCGAGATTGGAAAATGTATGGGGAATGAAGTCTCGGAATATGGACTTGATTTATTGCTGGCCCCTGCCATGAATATCCATCGGAATCCGTTAGGTGGTAGAAATTTTGAGTATTATTCTGAAGATCCATTATTGTCTGGGAAAATAGGAGCAGCCATGGTGAACGGAATCCAATCGCAAGGTGTGGGAACTTCGGTGAAGCACTTTGTGGCAAACAATCAGGAAACTAACCGGATAGCTGTAGATGCTAGAGTTAGTGAACGGGCTCTCCGCGAAATTTACTTGAAAGGCTTTGAGATTGCAGTAAAAGAATCCGATCCCTGGACTCTGATGGCTTCTTATAACTCAGTGAACGATGTGACAGCAACTGAAAATTATGATTTACTGACAACTATTGCCAGAAACGATTGGGGATATGGAGGAATAATCATGTCGGATTGGGATACAGGCAAAGATCCAGTGGAACAACTGAAGGCAGGATTAAACCTGATCATGCCTGGACCATATCAGGATACGGTGATTATTCAAGCTGTTAAAAGTGGAAAATTAAGCGAAGAAGTACTCGATAAAAATATCGCATGGATTTTGAGAAACACAATGAGATCACCAAAATTCAAGGGATACGAGTATTCCAATAAACCTGATTTGGAGCATAATGCTCAAATAGCCAGAAAGGCCGGAGCTGAAGGTATGGTTTTATTGAAAAATGAAAACGATGCACTGCCGTTACAAAGTAAAAATCAAAAGATAGCCTTATTCGGAAACGGATCGTATGTTACCAATGTTGGCGGTTCAGGTAGTGGATTCGTAATGCACGCCGGCCCAACAGTGAATATTATTGATGGCCTTATTAACGGAGGATATTCAATCGAGGAAAATTCTAAACAGGTTTATACCGATTACATCAAAGAAAATACACCTAAACAAAATATGATGCGGGCTATCAGAGGCTACATAAAAAGAGCTGAAGAAATGTCGGTGAGTCCAGATTTGGCAGAAGCAATTTCTGAAAAAGCAGATATCGCAGTTATTACTATTCGACGTAATTCAGGTGAAACAGCTGATCGAAAAATTGAAGATGATTTTAATCTGACTGAAACGGAAAAGAACAATATTAAAAACATTACAAGAGCCTTTCATGCCTCAGGTAAAAAAGTTGTGGTTGTTCTGAATATTGGAGGGGTGGTTGAAACTGAATATTGGAGGGGTGGTTGAAACGACAAGTTGGAAAGACATGCCGGATGCAATTTTAATAGCCTGGCAACCCGGACAGGAAGCTGGAAATGCTGTAGCAGATATATTAAGTGGAAAAATTAATCCATCAGGAAAACTTCCAGCTTCATTCCCTGTAAAATATGAAGATGTTCCTTCTGCAAAAAATTTTCCTGGAACGCCTGCCTATAAACCTGAAGAGGTGGTTTATGAAGAAGGCATTTATGTCGGCTATCGTTATTACAATACGTTTAACGTTGAAACATCTTATCCCTTTGGTTATGGCTTAAGTTATACCGATTTTAGTTACAGCGATTTAAACCTGAGTTCTCCAAAATTTAAAAATCAAATTGAAGCTAGTATTAAAATAACCAACAATGGGACGGTAGCCGGTCAGGAAGTTGTTCAACTGTATATTAGTTTGCCCGAAAATAAACTCAATAAGCCGGCAGAAGAGCTGAAAGGTTTTGCAAAAACCAAATTGTTACAGCCTGGCGAATCACAAACCATATCCTTTAAAATCGATGGAGATCAACTTTCGTCTTTCCATTCTGAGAAGTCTGCATGGATCGCAGATGCAGGCGAGTATACCGTGAAAATAGGTGCTTCGTGCGAGGATATAAGACTTTCACAAAAATTCAATCTGAAAAATGATATTTTGATTGAGGCCGTTAGCAAAGCACTCGCGCCGAAAGTTGAAATTAACGAAATGAAAAACTAACTGCATAAATCTGAAAAATGAAAAATCTAAAAATATTAATATTTCTTCTGTCCTTATTGGCTTTTTCAAACGGTACAAATGCTCAACAAAACAAGCAAGAGCAGAAGCAGAATCAACCTGCTATATCCGAAGAGGTTAAGCAATATCTAAAGCAACAAGGAATTGATATAAATGCGCCCATTGAGCCGATGCTCCCAACCAGTGAGACAAATGCTATTGTAAACGTCAATTGTGCCAATTCGAACGGCGATTTCTTGCATGCTGAAAGATATAATAATTTTGAAAGTAGCGGAGTGTTTGTCGAGCAAAGAGATTCAGATGTCGACTTCTACAACAAAAATGGATTACATGGAAAAATTTACCGTGTTTGGTTTATTGGGAACAAATATTTCGATGATGCGACCGGCAAAGTTGATATTAGTGAAATGTCGGACTATTTATCAGATGCCTGCAGAATCTCGGATAACGTGATGGTCAATTGCAGTCACCTTGGAGTCGTGCGTGGATGGAATGTTAGTGATGATGAAAAGATTGAACGTCTGGCTCGAATTCTGAAGGAATTAAAAACGAACTTCCCTAAGATAAAATATATTGAAGCTACTAATGAACCCGATTATGCCAACGAGGGAGTGACTCCCGAAAACTATTACCAGTATTATAAAATCTATTATAAGGCAGTAAATAAAGTTAATGCAGACTTGAATCCTGAAAGCCCATTGCTGGTTGGAGGACCGTCAATTTCACAATTTTCGCTTACATGGTTGAAACCTTTTCTTGATGCCTATGTGGAGGATCCATCCCCTGATAAGCGAATAGATTTTATATCTTTTCATGGTTATTATACAAAACCTGAGTCTGACTATATTCTGTTTAAAGACAATCCTTCACTTGTAAAAGATCAACGGGCAATCTTGAATCAAGAACTTGCTAGCAGGAATATCAGTGTTGATGTTCCCGTGTTTATTACGGAAATGGGAATGTACCCAGGGCCGGCTTTCGATGATTTTACTTCCATGAAGAATGATCATCTCCGTCAGGCGGCGGGGATGGCATCAATTCTGTATTGGTATATGGAAAGTAAAAATACCTACCCTTTCAATTGGGTAATGCGCCACCGTAGTGAAGGCAGGAAGGACCAATTGGTAACAAGGACTGACCTGGGACTGCCATTTGTCCAAACTGAAAAATTCACGCCTTATGGTAATATGATGGTGATGCTTTCTAAGATGAAAGAAACAAGGGTAGCTGCGGAGACTTCCTGTAAACCGGTTGAAGGTAAGGGACTGTATTCGCTTGCAGCTGTGGATTCCTCAGGAGTATCCGTGATGGTTTGGAACTATCAAGGTAAAAAGACGGAAGGATTTAATGCCGAATTGAATATTACGAACTTACCCGAGTCGTTAAGAGGTAAAAAAATAAAGTTTAGGATCTATCGTATCGACCGAAATACGAGCAATTACCATGCAAATCCGGATAACTGCAATCTTCAATTGGTTGAAGAGGAATATCTCAATGGAAGTGAAGATCTTAGCATTCCTTTAGATTTGGCCCCCAATACTTTACAGCTTATCGTGCTCGAGGAGTAGCATTGTTTGCCTACTTTGAATATGAGTCGCCACTTAATTTATTCGGGTTAACCGAGTGAGTTAGTGGCGACTTGCGTATCAGTGCAGAAGTGAAGTCTTGAATAATGATTATTATTTGGTATACAAACATTCTTTTGTATTTTAGTCATTGCTAGTGAGCCGCATTTTATGGTAGATAAAACGATGAAAGATAATAAACCAGGCATTGACGAATCTTTGGTAAAAAGATTTACCCAAGGAGATATGCAGGCCTTTGATGAAATCTATTCATTGTTTAATTACAAGTTGCAGAAATTTATTTTTTCGCTCGTTAAAAACCCAACAGATACAGAAGATCTTGTCCATGAGGTTTTTGTGAAGGTCTGGGAAAGTCGAGAAAAGTTGAAAGAGCATTCTGCATTCAACTCCTATTTATTTACGATTGGGTATAATACAACAATCAGCTTCTTAAGAAGAAGGGTGCACGACACGCGCTATGTTGAATATGTGAAATCTGTTCAGGTTGAGACAGATGATGTTGATCTGGCAGAGCAATTGGATGCTGAGGAGATGAATGAAGCTCTGAATATGTTAATTGAAAAAATGCCGGAACGACAACGCGAAGTTTTCAAAATGAAACATTTTCAGAATTGTTCCTATAAGGAGATTGCTGAAGCTCTTAATATTTCAGTTAACACTGTTGAAAATCATATTGTCAAAGCACATAGGTTTTTAAAAGACAATTTGGGCAAGTCGTATCTGGCGATGTTATTCTTTATCCATCTTTTTTTATAAAAAAATCACTAAAGGGATAGTGGTTTTTTTAGGTTGAGCGTCTAACCAATAGTTGACAGCAGAAAATACCAATGAAATTTCTGTTTAGTCACCTGATTTTAATAGCTTTATTAAGATCAATCGAAATTAATGGTTATGACAAAGTACCTTCTAAATAAGTTTCATTCAAATAAATGCACATCAAACGAAGTTGATGAGTTCTATGCCGGGATATCGCAGGGAAAAATTGATATCAAATTATTTCGTAGTTATTGGGATGAAATCGCTATCGAAGAGAATCCGGACCAGGAATTGGCTCAGAGTAGATTAGATAAAGTTCATCATACCATTAATCTGAATCAGTCAAAGAGAATTGAAGAAAGAGGTCATAAGCTTCCTGGGAAGACAATACGAATGGTAAAGCTTTTTTCAAAAGCAGCAGCAATTTTAATGCTCCCGGTCTTAACATTATATGTTTATATACAATTTTTTCAGTCTGACAGCTTCGATTATTTAAGCGATTCAGCTAGATATGAGGTCGTCGCTCCTCCAAATTCAAGGACGCAATTTGAATTGGCTGACGGAACAATGGTTTGGCTGAATCAGGGGAGTAAGTTGGTTTATCCCAATCGTTTTGTAGGAGGTACGAGAACTGTTCAATTGGAAGGAGAGGCTTATTTCGAGGTTGCTTCGAATAAGGAGATTCCTTTTATTGTCGAGTCCGGAAATTTGGCGGTAAAAGCAGTTGGAACCTCGTTTAACGTTAAATCATTCAGTGACGACATCAAATTTGAAACATCGTTGGAGTCCGGGAAAGTAATCATTCTGAATGGCAACAAAGATAATGCAGTTGAAGTCTGCGAAATGGATCCTGGTGAACGTTTTGTTTATGACGAATCAACAAATAGTTATTCGCTGAATAAGGAAGACCTAACTGCATATGTTTCATGGAGGGACGGAAAATTGATATTCCGTGATAATCCGTTGACTGAAGTGGTCGAACGCTTATCCCGATGGTACAATGTAAAGATACAATTGGAGGATCCGGGGTTAGAGTATCTTACTATTACTGCAACTTTTGTTGATGAGCCACTGGAACAAGTTCTGGAGATGATGAAAAGCATCGCTCCAATTTCATATACAATCATTACCCGAAGTAAAAAATCCGACGGGACATTTACCGAAAAGAAAGTTTTAATTCATAAAAAAGGAGGTAATTAAATAAATTAAACTAAACTAAATAATGTACTCTACGTACATCTCTGATGAATATAAAAAGCAGAGTAATGCGCCACATCACTCTGCCGAAGTTTCAAAAACAACTCTTAATAAGAGTTATTTCAAACTAAAAACTAATCAAAAGTATGAAAAAAATGACTTATCTCGCCGATGAGGTGGGAAATGCGTGTAATGCGCGAAAAATTTTATTAGTGATGAAACTAACAACCTTCCTCTTGATTGTTACGGTAATTCAAGCATTAGGACTTGAATCGTACTCGCAGGCAGCGAAACTAACGCTGAACTATAAAAGCACTTCTTTAAGGCAGGTCTTGTCAACAATTGAGAATGAGACTAATTATTATTTTCTGTATAGTTCAGAAGTGATTGATGTTGACCGGAAAGTTGACGTTGATGTAGATAACGAGAACATTACAGAGGTTCTCGATATGATCTTAAAAAGCAATGGAATTCACTATGAAATAAAAGGTCGGCAAATTCTTCTTTCAGAAGAAAGTAGCCAGAATAGTTTTTGGGAAAAATCCCAACAAGCTGTGACGGTAAAGGGGAAAGTAACCGACTCTTCGGGAGCTCCATTACCAGGAGTTACAATTCTGGTAAAAGGGACATCGCAGGGGGTTATTACTGATTTCGATGGAAATTATTCCCTTGGTAATGTGCCAGCCAATGGAACCTTGGTCTTTTCTTTTGTTGGAATGGAATCCAAAGAGGTTCCGGTAAATGGATTAAATACAATCGATGTAACTTTAGCTCAAAGTACCATTGGTCTGGAAGAAGTCGTTGCCGTTGGATACGGTGTGCAGAAGAAAAGCGATGTGATCAGTTCCGTTACTTCAGTAAAGGCTGACGAACTTGTGAAAACCACGTCATCGGATTTGGGGGAGATGTTAAGAGGTAAAGCAGCCGGTGTTCTCATTTCTACTGCCGATGCAAGTCCCGGAAGTTCTTCTACTATTCAGATAAGGGGAAAAAGATCCATAAACGGTGGTAATGACCCATTGGTAATTGTAGATGGCGTTCAAGTTTCCAGCTTAAATGACGTCAATCCCAATGATATAGCCTCTATGGAAGTACTCAAGGATGCAGCTGCACAAGCAATCTATGGGGCTCGTGCATCAAATGGCGTCATTCTAATAACCACTCAAAGAGGGAAAGAAGGGAAAATTCAGATTAATTTTTCAGGTTATTCCGGAGTGCAGAACCTTCAAAAACATTTTGAAACTTATAATGGTGATGAATTTAT
>QKCF01000115.1 GCA_003246935.1 Sunxiuqinia sp.
ATTCCTGTCCATTATCGTAGTCTTTTCAGGTTAAACATTTACTTTTGCCCGTTTCAACCGACGTTTGATGTTGCCTTCAACAACATAGTGGTCAATCAGAGGTGCAAAGGTGTTCATTAATAGAATAGCCAACATTACGCCTTCCGGGTAAGCCGGGTTTACAACACGAATCAGGATGGCTAACACACCAATCAGGAATCCATAGATCCACTTTCCTTTTACTGTTTGAGCAGCCGAAACCGGGTCGGTAGCCATGAACACTGCACCAAATGCAAAACCACCAATGATCAGGTGATCGTAGAATGGAAGAGCCATGTATGTATTGTCTCCGGCGAAGATGTTCAGCAGGATACCCATGAACAATCCACCCAAGACAGTTGATACCATAATTCTCCAGCTTCCGATTCCGGTTACAATAAGAATCAATGCACCAATAAGGATAGCAATGGTTGAAGTTTCACCGATAGATCCAGGAATTAAACCAACGAATGCATTCCAAGTGTTCAACGCGTCAGTATGACCTGCTGCAGCCAAAGCCATTGGAGTAGCGCCGGTAAAACCGTCAACTGCTTTATCAATGCCTGAAGCAGAGATCCAAACTGAGTCACCTGACATTTGACCAGGATAAGCAAAGAACAAAAATGCACGAGCTATCAAGGCAGGGTTCCAGATATTCATACCAGTACCACCGAAAACTTCTTTACCGAAAACTACGGCAAAAGCTACGGCGATGGCAATCATCCAAAGAGGAGTGTTAACAGGCATTACCATCGGGATCAAAAGACCCGATACCAGGAAACCTTCGTTTACCTCGTGGCCGCGGAACTGAGCAAAAATGAACTCAATACCCAAACCAACGACATAGGATACAATGATGATTGGTAATACTTTCAGCAAACCAAACAGGAACAGATCAATAAATGAGGCTGTTTCTATTTGGCCTAAAGCACCAAAGTGTTGGTAGCCTACGTTGTACATACCGAACAATAAGGCAGGAACCAACGCAAGGACAACAATCCCCATGGTCCGTTTCAGGTCGATAAAGTCGTGGATGTGTGTTCCCGACTTAGACGTATTCTTTGGTACAAAGAATAGCGTAAATAGGGCAATTCTTTGGTACAAAGAATAGCGTAAATAGGGCATCATGTGTAGAGTGCAGCCAATGGTATTTGGCGCCCTTCTGTACATGAGGCTTCGTTTTTTCGAAAAAATTCTTTATCGCTTTCATTGAATTTCTTTTTTAAGGCAATTGTTTATCCCACTTCTACTACCATGGTGTCAATTCCTTTGCGCAAGATTTCCTGAACTTTAATTTTTGAAGTACAGGCATATTCACATAGTGCAAAGTCTTCTTCAATCACCTCGTATATACCCAATTGTTCCATCTTGTCGATGTCGTTTGCCAAAATTGCTTTTAGCAGGTATACAGGCAGAATATCCATTGGAAGGAACTTCTCATACTGGCCGGTTACTACATAGGCACGTTCAGCACCGTTCATATTAGCATCCAGTATATATTCTTTTTTAGGGAATAAACTTGAGAAGAATGTTTTTGATGCTGAGTATTTGTCGAATCCCGGAAGAGCCCACCCCATGAATTCATAGTGTTCGCCTTCAGGAATAATTGTAATCTGCTGATCGAAGAAACCCAAATAGCTGTCTGCTTCAACTTTTGTACCTGTAAGTACGTTGCCGCTGATAATGCGTTCCGGTGCTTCTTGTTTGGTTTTACCTTTAACAATCGAGCTGATTTCTGCTCCGTGGATTGTTGTGTAATATTGAGGAGCGCTTACTTCAGAACCAGCTAGTGCGATTGTCTTAGTTAAATCTACTTTGCCGTTTTCGAATAAACGACCAATGTAAACCAACGCCTGAACTGAAAGAGTCCAAACAACTTCTCCTTTGTTGATAGGAGCTACCTTGTGGATTTGAATACCAACGTTACCTGCAGGGTGTGGACCTGAAAATTCGTTAGTTTCCACGTTTTTCAAACCACTGAAAATGCTGCTCGAAACTTTTCCCGGAAGACCGAAGTAGACTTTGCCTTCTGTT
Source organism: Sunxiuqinia sp. (assembly GCA_003246935.1). Classification (GTDB taxonomy): domain Bacteria; phylum Bacteroidota; class Bacteroidia; order Bacteroidales; family Prolixibacteraceae; genus Mangrovibacterium. The sequence goes on from QKCF01000115.1 coordinate 2,053, forward strand.
AGTTTCGCTAACGCATTAATCCCGGTTTGAATACTGGAGATGTCGTTTTTGAAAATAAATTCATAGTCAGGAGCCAAAGGGCTGGATTCGAATCCTGAAATGAAAATGTTTTTGGGTTGATCACTTGGTTTGGCTAGTGTCCCGTAAGGACGTTGCTTGATGAATGGCCAAAGTCCACTGTTTAAAAGTTGCCCGGCAACCTCTTCTTTGCTAAGTTTAGCAGGATCAGCCTTCGTGAATGAGGCGAACTCGTTTTTGCCGTCTGCTTCAACCACTACTTCCAAAATTTTACGACGCTCACCACGATTAATGGTCTTAACGGTACCACTAACCGGAGAAGTGAAGAAAATTTCTGGATTGTATTTGTCGAAAAACAGGGCGTCGCCAGCTTTCACCTGGGCATCAACCTTCACACTTAATTTTGGAGTTAAGCCAAAAAAATCGGTTGGCTTAAGGGCAACGGTTGTCGGTGCAGTCGCTTTTGCGATAGTCGCATCTGCAGCACCCTTCAACCGGATATCCAATCCGCGTTTTAGTTTAAAATGCTTTGACATTGTAATCCCTTGTTGTTTAAATTTAATGGGTAGCAAAAGTAATTATTATTGAAAACTTTTCACAATCTTTGTTCGGAAACTTAGGCTTTTAAACCAATTGGTTAGCAATAAATCCATACTTTACGAACGGTTTGTTTAATCGTAATTTCGGGATCGCTTAAAAGCCTTTCTTTATCATTGATTTTAAAATGAAAATGTTCCGCTTTAGTTTTTCTCTATCGTCGATTTTGATCGTTATTTTTTCATTAAATTCTTGGGCTCGGGGCGAGGCTGAGCGTCCGTTTGAGGATGCTGTTTTCGATTCGGACATAAAATCAGTGCAGCTTTTTTCTTCGGGCAGTGAGCTGTCGATGCCTGTTCTTTCGTTAGGCAGTGATGAACAATTGACCTTGAAATTTGATGATTTGTCAGGCGATGTGAAAAATTACAATTATACGATCTTGCACTGCGATGCCGATTGGCGAGAGTCGTTCGTCATGCAAACCGAATATTTAAACGGTTTTGCTGAAAACCCGCTCGACGATTATGCACTGAGCTTCAATACGACCATGAATTACGTCAATTACCAGCTTTCAATCCCGAATGATCAGGTCAGCTTAAATTATTCCGGTAATTATGTGTTGATTGTATTTGAAGGAACTGACCGTGATCG
>QKCF01000016.1 GCA_003246935.1 Sunxiuqinia sp.
GTACGGTGAAGACAAGGTAACTTACAAAGCAGCCAATTGGATATTGGAAAAAGGAGATAAAGTATGGCACAACGGAGTTAGGCTTTATTCTTCAACCGATCTGTATAATTGGACAGACAGGGGAACTATTTTAGAGGTTTCAGATGATATCACAAATCCAATGCATCCGGAACGTATTATGGACCGTCCGCATATCATCTATAATAAAAGAACAAAACAATTTGTGATGTGGGTGAAATTTGCCGGTTCTGATGAGGATCATCGTGATTGGTTAACGCAGTATATGGGAATTGCTGTTTCAGATGACATTACAAAACCTTTTAAAATGGTAAAAACCATCCGTCCCTTAGGTATGGTGATGGGAGATTTTGATTTGTGGGTTGACGAACGAGACGGCAAAGGTTATTTTATTGCCGACAGGGTGCATACGGAAGTTGTAATAGCAGATTTAACTGATGATTATCTGGGTGTTACAGAGAATTATTCGAGCCATTTTCCGCACATGGAGCCACCCTTAGCACGAGAAGCTCCTTGTTTCTTCAAAAAGGAAGACAAATATTATGTGATCTCATCAGGAACTACTGGATATAATCCTAATCCTACGGAAGTTGCCGTCTCAAAATTAACTCATGGTGATTATGAAGTGTTGGGGAAATTTTGTTTCGATGACGAAAAAGGGACAAGTTTTGATTGTCAATTTAGCTCTGTTTTCAAACACCCCACCCGCCATGGCCTTTATATTGCAATTGGAGACAGATGGATGGCAAAAACGTCAATGGTAAATGACAATGAAGAAGCAGAAACAAGCGAGGCAACCTTTGTTTGGCTACCAATCCGGTTTCATGGCGATATTGCGTATGTATCATGGGAGGACGAATGGCAACTTGAAGAATTTGAAGTCTCTGATGGTCCCACTCCATGGTGGAAAAAATAAGTTTAGATATAGAAATTTAGTCAACCGCAATATAAATACCCTATTATATCTAATCCTAACGGAAGTCATAAAAAGTTTCCTTGTGGAGATCAGATCATAACAGTTGAATCTGAAGATCGATGGATTAAAGTACCCATATACACCAAGAATGTAATTGGGTACTTTTTGTTTGGCACTTTGAAAATATATGATGGGCGTTATTCCTTGATTATTAATATTGTGTGGCGGACCCGATTATGGTTTCCTGTTTCAAACCGATATTTTTTCAAAAAAAATGATTTTCCACTCAGGGTAAATTATTCCATTTCCGTTTTACAATTATAGAAGTCGAAAATCATGAATGAAGATATTCTTTATAAATATGTAACCGGTCAGGCCGATGAGCTGGAGAGGAGAGAAGTTGAAGATCTTTCGATAAAATCGGAAGAGTTTAGAAAAGAACTGAACCGTCTTCAGAATATCTGGATATTGTCAGGAGTTGGAAACAAGATTGATGACGAGTTTATACAGGCAGAAATTGAGAAGATTCTTTCCAAAATCCTGGTTAATAAATCACATAAACGTACACGTAAGCTTAACTTTAGTCTTTGGCAATATGCTGCGGCTATAGTTGTTTCTATTTTGGTATCAGGAACGATCGGCTATTTTATATCTGATCGGTTTTCTGATGGGGCCACTGCGCAAACAACCAAAGTTGTTGTTGCCAGAGGGGAAAAATCTACCGTAATATTACCAGATGGATCAGAGGTAAAAATCAATAGCGGATCTACGTTGACATTTCCATCTTCTTTTAACGATTCAAAACGCGTAGTATCCTTCTCTGGGGAAGCCTTCTTTACGGTGAAGAAAGATAAGCACCGGCCATTTATTGTCGAGTCAGGGAAGCTTAAAGTGGAAGTACTTGGTACCCGGTTTAATTTTAGTAATTATTGTGATGAATGTCTTTCTGCAACTTATCTGCAAAGTGGAAGAGTGAAGCTCGTTTTAGATGGGCAGGATGATATTTATATGTTGCCGAGCGAATTGGTAAAGGTTTATAACCAAGGTCATTATGAGAAAATGAAGGTGAAAGATGACTATTATACCGATTGGACCAGGGGAATATTTACAGTGCACGGAGAAACAATTGAATCACTGGCAAAAAGATTGGAGAGGTCGTTTGATGTACAGGTTTATTTCGCAGATGACGATGTACGAAAACACACCTACACAGGTTCAATGAAAGATGACAACTTGGAAAATATACTGGATGCAATTCAATACGCATCATCATTAAGATATAAATGGAATGAAAAAGAACGAAAAGTGACCTTTTATTAAGATAAAAACCGGAAAACATTCGCAGTGTTTTCCGGTCATCTAAACAGTTTACGAGGTGCCTAAATGATTCGCAGTCAAAAGGCACAAATACTAACTAAATAGAAGCCTAAAATTATGAAAAAAAATCTAATGTTTGACCGCTGTGAGTTTTCACAGATGGTCAGGAAGGGAATTATTGTTATGAAACTGACCCTCTTTTTAGTGCTTGTCGCGGTTTTGTACAGTTCTGCCGCTGTATCGCAAACGAAACGCTTTAACCTCACTGACCGAAATGCGACGGTTAGAGCGGTTTTAGACCAGATCGAAAGAGAAAGTGATTTTCGCTTTTTTTATGAAGATGATAAGTTGGCTTTAGATAGTAAACTCGAGCGGGAATTTAGCGGACGTTCGATCAATGAAGTTTTGAGTTATTTGTCTGAGATAGGTGCTTTCAGCTATAAAATAATGGATAATAACTTTATTGTTCTAAAACCTACGGAGAAGAGTCCAGATATGGGAGTAACAGCCCAACCTCAAAAAGTTTGGGGTAAGGTTACTGATGCTACAGGGAATCCGTTACCAGGTGTAACAGTTGCATTAAAGGGAGAATCAATAGGTACGATTACTGATTTTGATGGAAATTACACGCTCTCGGATTTACCTCCTAATGCAGTGCTGGTCTTCTCATTTGTGGGAATGCGGTCACAGGAAATTGCGATAGAGGGACGTATCGAAATCGATGTGAGTTTGGAAGAAGAGGCGATTGGACTAGAGGAAGTTGTTGCTGTTGGATATGGTACACAAACGAAACGGAACATGACAGGTTCGATCCAAAATTTGAATGCTGATGAATTAACCAGCATGCCTGTTCCACAGGTTGCTCAAAAATTGCAAGGGAAGCTTGCTGGTGTTCAAATTACTCAAACAACAGGTATTCCAGGACAGGGAATGACCGTCCGTGTGAGGGGCCAAGCATCGATTTCTGCAGGTAACAGTCCCTTATATGTCGTCGATGGTACACCGATAGTAGGTGATCTAAACAGTATCAATCCGAATGATATCGAAAGTATTTCTGTGTTGAAAGATGCCGCTTCCACCTCCCTTTATGGATCAAGGGCAGCTAACGGCGTAGTTTTAATCACAACTAAAAGAGGTAAAACCGGAAAAACAGCTGTTACATTCAATGCTTATTACGGAGCACAGTCATTGCCTCAAAAGGGCAGACCAGATATGATGAATGCACGGGAATTTGCCCAATTTGAAAAGGAATTGGCTATTGAAAACGGCCGGGAAGTTGATGCTGCTTATCAAAACCCGGAACAATATGGAGAAGGTACCGATTGGTATGATATTCTATTTCGAGTGGCTCCCGTTCAGAACTACAATTTAAGTATTTCAGGAGGAAATGAAGATTTCAAAACGGCCGCTGTAATTGACTATTATAATATGGATGGTATTATGCTTAATTCTAACTATAAGCGTTATTCTGCAAGGATAAATACCGATTTTAAGATTAATGATAAGTTAAAGGCTGTGGTCAACATTGCGCCATCATTTTCTATTAATAAAACACCTCAGTCGGATGGTGTTTGGTGGACTGTTCCCAGTATAATTCAAGGAGCCATCCTTACTACACCGTTAGCACCATATAAAAATGAGGATGGAACAATCCCTTTGACAGCAACTGGTCCGGGTTTGTTCCCGAATCCCAACTGGTACAATGTATTGCAGGTTGTTGAGAATGAAACAAAAAAATCGCGATTAATTGCGAACGGATACCTGGAGTATGAGCCCATCAAAAACTTGTTTCTTAAAACAAATATCAGCGCCGAATTGAACGATGAAACATTCTTTAATTTTACGCCATCAACAGCAGGTTCTTTATTTAATCCTCCGCCACAGATTCCAAAGTCTACTCAGAATATCCTGAAATATTATACCTGGATGTCTGAGAATACGGCTACCTATAAAATGAAGATTAATGAAAATAACTCATTTGATGTGTTATTCGGTGGTACTGCGCAAAAGTATCATGCGGATATAACTCAGACAGAAGGTAGCAATTACCCAGACGATCAAATAAAAACCCTGAATGCAGCAACCTCTACTTCAACTGTTTCAGACGTCCAAGAATGGACATTACTATCAGGTATTGCTCGTTTAAATTATAACTATAAAGATAAATACCTCATGAGTGCAGCGATACGTGCTGATGGATCGTCACGATTTGGTAGCAACAATAAATGGGGATATTTCCCATCAGTTTCAGTCGGTTGGATTGCTTCTGATGAAGATTTCTTTCCGCAAATTGATGCGATTAATTTTACGAAGTTGAGGGCAAGTTACGGGGTTACCGGAAACAATAATATTGGCAATTATACTCACTATGCCTCTGTTGGCAACCTTACAAGTGACAATGGTGAAGGCGTTAGTAAAACGATTAACTATGTGTTTAATAATACATTATCTAGCGCACGAATTGGTACAACTTTGGGGAATCCGGACTTAGGATGGGAGCAGACCACGCAGTTTGATTTTGGACTTGAGTTGGGACTATGGGATAATCGGGTTTACTTTATTTATGATTACTATCACAAGACAACCAGCGACCTACTGTACCAGGTTGATGTTCCATATGCTTCCGGTTATCCAAACCTGATCACCAATATCGGAGAGTTAGAATTTTGGGGACACGAATTTTCTTTGACAACAAAAAATACGGTCAGTAAATTAAAGTGGAATACTGAATTCAATATCTCATTTAATGATAACAAAGTGATTAAACTTGGAACCGAAAATGCCCCTATTTATGGTGATTTTAGTATCACTGAAGTAGGAAAACCTCTGGGGCAGTTTTATGGCTATATCATGGAAGGTGTATATGTTGATCAGGAGGATTATGATAACTCTCCTAAGCAAGTTACTTCTGTCGTTGGTTCTGCTAAAATGAAGGACGTAAATGGAGATGAAGAAATTACAGCTGATGACCGGACTGTTATTGGAAATCCTCTTCCCACGTTTTTATTTGGAATTACTAATACCTTTAATTACAAGAATTTCGATTTGTCCATTGTTATGGCGGGTTCATACGGTAATGATATTGCCTACATGACGCAAGAGTTTACAACCAATCTGGATGGGGTGTTTAATGTTGAAAAGGAAGTGGCCAACAGGTGGAAATCACCAGAAGATCCAGGTGATGGAAAATATGGAACGACATTGGCTGGCTCAACAGGATTAAACCGAAGTTTCAATACAACTTATGTATATGATGGTAGCTATTTGACTGTTAAGAATATTACACTTGGCTATAATCACACATTCCGAAATTCGAAATTTGCTTCAAGTGCGAGAATTTATGGAAGTATACAACAAGCCTTGGTTATTTCCTCCTACAAAGGAGGAAACCCGGAAGTTGCTACAACCAGATCGGGTGAAGGTGCAAACGCGCTAAACCTAGGTGTCGACCACTCAACTTACCCTGTCCCGAGAACATTTACAATCGGTGTTAATGTAAACTTTTAAGTGTCATTTCTGATTAAAAATTAAATCTTATGAATAAATATTTGAAATATAGAAATATAGCCAGGATAATGATCTTGTTGTTTATTTTGGCATCATGTCAGGATTTTTTGGAAGTTGCGCCGGAAAGCTCCTTGACCGCGGAAACATTCTTCAATACAGAAGCTGATTTTGAACAGGCAGTTAATGCAACTTATAAACCGTTGCAGGATATTTACGGAGTTAGTGTAACCGATAATCCCGGATTTGGGGCATGGATTATGGGAGAGATGCGTTCTGATAACACCCATTATATTTTGAACACCGGAAACCGTGGATTCGAGGGAGTTGAATGGCTTGAAAATTTCATTGATGATTATGATAATGGGTATCAACGATGGAAATATTTTTATAATTATATATTGATTGGCAGGGCAAACCAGGTTATTACAAAGATTGAAGGAGTAGACTTGGACACTTCTGTTAAAGACAACCTGCAAGGACAAGCTCTGTTCCTGAGAGCATTGGCTTATCTTGATTTGGTCCAATATTATGGCGGAGTACCACTTCATCTTACTCCTGCTTCATCTATAGAAGAAACAGCTTTGCCAAGAAGTACCAAAGAACAAGTTTATGAACAAATCATACTCGATGCTACCGAAGCAGCTTCTATGTTACCGAATAAATCTGATCAAGAACCCGGACGTGCTACTTCAGGAGCAGCAAAAATGTTACTTGCCAATGTTTATATGGTGAACGAAGAATGGTCTAAGGCAGAGACTTTATTGGAGGAGATTGTGACTTCAGGTCAATATGATTTAGTTCCAAATTACGAGGATATTTATTTGACAACCAATAAGAACAATAAAGAATCATTATTCGAAGTACAATACATGGACGGCGCTACTGAAGGGCAGCGAAGTAATTTTATTTACAACTTTCTTCCTCGTTTGGATGACCCAAGTATCGTTACCGGAGTTTCCGGATCCGCAAACTCACAGGGTGGATGGAATACGCCTACACCGGACCTTATTAATAGCTATGAAGATGGAGATTTAAGAAAAGATGCATCAATTGCTTATGTTGATGGATACCCTTACATCAAAAAATACTTGCATCCGCACTCTATATGGAATAATACGGGTGACGACTGGCCTGTATATCGTTATTCTGAGGTCTTGCTTTATTTGGCAGAAGCATTAAATGAACAGTCGAAATCAGGTGAGGCTTTGCCTTACTTAAATCAGGTAAGGGCACGTGCAGGATTCACAGTTGATATTACTACTACAGATCAGTCAGAGTTGCGTGATATAATTATGCATGAACGTCGGGTTGAACTGGCTTTCGAGAATAAACGTTGGTTGGATTTGGTGAGAACCGGAACAATGGTTGAAGTGATGACTGCTTTTGGGGCCAGAGTTAAAGCAAATCCACAAGATTATTATTATCCGGAAGGGTATCAGCCAACTGAGGCTGCGTACACAGATATTGATGAACACCGGGAAGTATTTCCAATTCCTCAGCGTGAATTGCAACTGAATCCTGATTTGGAACAAAATCCTGGATATTCGGGAGGAAATTAATATTTACAGAAATGGATTATTGAACTATATAGTTCAATAATCCATTCGGTTTTAAATTTCAGTTCTTTTCAATTGAAGTGTTCAATAAATTAAGTTTGAAATAAGAGCTCGGTCATGTTGCTCGTACCAGTCTGATGAAAATGAGAAAATAACAAACGAAAGTATAAACAGATAATTATGACCCAAAAAGTTTCGATCCGCATTCATAGGGCTCAATTGACCTTATTGATCGCTATTTTACTTATAAATATAGTTCTAGGGAGCTGTAGTAGAAGTGAAGATTTGATTCAGAATCTAACAGTTGAGTATACGAATGAACCTTTAGGGATTGATGTGGAGACACCTCGGTTCGCCTGGCAGATGCACGCACCAGGAGGCGAACGTGGTTATTATCAAACAGCATATCAAATAGAAGTAGTAGATCAATCCGGAGAACTTGTATGGGATTCAGGTGGAGTAGAAGATCAGAAAGCACTGGCAATTCCTTACGAGGGATCTGCTCTGCAAGCTTCAACTCGCTATAATTGGACTGTTGCTGTTTGGGATCAGAATGGAAAGAAACACCAAGCTAGTTCCTGGTTCGAAACAGGATTGATGAATCCTGAAATAGAAGCATGGGGTGGAGCGGATTGGATTGGCGGAGGGGATGACGATCTCGTTTTTTTTGCTCCTTATGATGAAGTTTTCGACTTGAAATATTCAGTAGCTATTGAAAAGGGAAGTACGAAGGCAGCCTTTGTTTACGGAGCGAACGATAGCCGCTTAATGGATCGATACAAAAATATTTACCAGCTTGAAAACGCTAAGGACCAGAGCTACATTAAACTTGAATTGGATTTATCAGACATGGATAAGTCCGCAAACGGATTGGCTAAATTCAATATTTACCGGGTTGGTTATGCTCCCGGAGATTTAGCGGATAAACCTTTTAAGACATTTACGATTAAAAAATCAGTTGTTAATAACGCGAATAAGAATGAGAAACACGCATTTGATGTTAAAAGCTTTTTCGGGAAGATATATGTGAGCCTCGACGGGGAGAAGGATTTCTATGTGAAAGATAATAAACCGGCGGAGTTTGTACCCCCATTCAGAATGAATCCTGGTGGGGCAGCTATCAACTTGAATCCTATAGGCGAAGGTGGGGATTACCTGGCTTTTGGTATGGTGTGCCAAATCGGATTCGCTATTGAGCCGGGACAGCATGCCCGTTTTTCGGATCTGGAGATCAGAAACATCAGAAAACCGGCTAATATCATTTTTACGGAAGACTTAAACGGTGAATACGCCGGAATCTTTGCCAATAAATTGGAGGTTAAGGATGGCGCTTATGTGTTGAATGGAGCAGAGAGCAGACAACGGGAACTTTATTGTTGCTGATCCGAGTCGCAATTCAGCTCCGATGTTAAGAACAGAGTTTGATACGGATAAAGCAATTCAATCAGCCCGGTT
>QKCF01000180.1 GCA_003246935.1 Sunxiuqinia sp.
GTTGATGGTATATAATTTCGGGTTTTCAGGGCTCCAAAGTGTGAGTTTTTTCGATTTTAGACTGAACGTTCCTTTACCTTCTGCATCAAGTTTTACGGTTTGGCTGATGCCTAACTCCGGAATTGAGACGGTCGCTTCTGCAGGGAAGTCCTTGCCATTCAAGACAACTTTCCCGTCAATTTCTTTTTCCTTGGCTTTCAGTGTCTCTTTATTCAGCGCAATGGTGTAGTCGGCGATAAAGGTCTGCGGAACTTCGATCAACTTCACGTCACGGGTAATGCCGCCATGGTTGTACCAGTCGGTTACCATTCCGGGGATGTAGTCGGGTTCGCGGCGACTATTGACGCCAAGGATTACGAAGTTGTCCTTCTCGCGGATCAGGTCGGTTACCTCGAAGCTGAAGGGTGTAAAGCCAAGCTTCTTGCCGTTGAAGGTGTATACTGTTTTGTAATTGGCAGCGCCAACATAAATGAAAACACGCGAGTTTTTCAGTTTGGGCTGAAAATCGAACGTTTGGCGGTACCAGATGCTTCCTTCATAATAGTACAGTTCTTCTTTTTGCGAGTTCCACGAACCCGGTACCCACAAACTTTGGGCATCGTCGAAACTATACTCAACCCGGTCGGTCTTGTCTTTCGGCGTTTTGTTTTCGTACAAAGGAGAAAAACCAATCGATCCGGTGCTGTATTGATCGATGATGTACTTCCACTTCCCACCTAAACTGGTGTTGGTGCGGTGATCGGCATTGGTGATAAAATCGGGTTGCGCCTGCAGCTGGAAACAGGTCAATAAGAATAAGAGTGCAAATGCTGTTTTCATTGAATATCTGTTAAGTTTAAAATGAATTTATCCGGAATGTTTCAGCGATCCTGAGTGCTGATTTTTAATTGCTAATTAAAGCAACTAAATTTAGAGCTGATTTGCAGATTTAACGTCTGTTTAACGGTATTTGTAACCGTTAATTCTACTTTGTAAGTTGAATGATAATAATGCCTTGCGTTTGAATCTAACTTAATACGGGAAGAGCTTGAACGATTCAGAAAAAAGAGAAATACTGGCGCATTTATTGGCGCAACCAACCTTTGTAAAGTCGCCTACAAGTCGTGTTTTGCTGGAATACCTGGTGAATGCAACCATGGCTGGAACCGATTTAAAGGAGACGACAATCGGGGTGGATTTGCTGGGTGATAAGTTTGACTCGGAAAGCGGAAATGCGCGGATCCGGGTGAATATTTACAACCTTCGGAAAAAGCTCGACAGCTACTACGAGAACGAAGGGAAAGAAGACACTTGGCGAATTGTGATCGAGAAAGGGCAGTACCGGGTTGACTTTGTGCCCAGCAAAGGACCTAAAATGAAAACTAAGCGTTCCGGGCGGTTGGTGCCGCTGCTTATTGCTGCGCTACTTGTTTCATGGGGCCTTTTCTTTTGGACGAGCAGAACCAAAGCAGCACCGCAATTTTGGTCACCGTTTTTCAGTAACGGAGAACCTACCAGTCTCGTAATTGGTGATTCGTACGGTTTGATGGGCGACTTGCCAAGCGGCAGTCATGGCTGGTTTCGCGATTACGGGATTAACAGCAGCGACGATCTGTATGCCTTTCTGGAGCAACACCCCGAGTTGAAAAACAAGGTAACACCCGCAAATTACTTTTATACAACCGAGATGGCCGCTTTTTCGGCCAAAGAACTGGCGACACTTTTTCAAAAGTATGAGAGCGACTATTCGATTCGCTTTTCATCGAGTTCAACCTACTCAGATATCATCGAGGGCAACTCAATTTATGTGGGGCCAACGAAGAATGACAATAAGTTTATTCGGCTGTTTAATGAGGGGAATCCCAATTTTCAGCTCGAAACCAACTGGCTGCATTTTCGCGGTGATTCGCTTCACCCAGCTGCCGATTATAACTTGTGGACGCAAGGATTGGTGTCGGAGTATGCCATTGTTTGCCGAATGGATGGGGGGCGCAATAATGCCCGTTTCCTGTTTTTTTCGGATCACGACATCGGTGTAAAGGCCACGGTTGAATACTTTACCAATGCTGACTCGCTCGAGGCTTTTGCTGATCGCTACTTCGACGGGCGGCCTGCTAATTTTACTGCTGTGTTCGAAACAACCGGCATCGAGCGAAATAACCTTCGCCTAAGCCCGGTTTTGGTGTCGGAAATCAAGTAAAGAGTAATTTTTCCATCAAAACCAGATCGAAAGTGCCATGATAACTGAAATCAGGATTTTTTAAAACGCCCGATTGACGCGGCCCCGAGGCATGGGAGACCCTCCCCGAGGCGGTTTTTCGGATCCAATCGGCAAGGGGAACCGTTCCCGAGGCAATTTTTTTGATTCAATCGGTCAGGGTGACCGCCCCCTGAGCAATTTCTTGCGGTTCACGAGGATGGTTGACCAGCCCCTGAGCAATTTGACGGAAAAGGCGTGCCAATTTGTTTTCTCTTTAAGGCAAGAAAGGCCATCATTGCTGACGGCCTCCTTGTTATCTTATA
>QKCF01000220.1 GCA_003246935.1 Sunxiuqinia sp.
TCATCCTATCATAAATAAAATGCAATCTATTTATGTCTTTGTTGTCCATTCTGTTTAAATCGCTCATTACTTAGTATTTTAAAAGTTATTTACTCGTTTTAATTTTAGTGCGGATTTCACGCACTACACAAACACCAACCGTTATGACTCCCATTCACCCAGTATAGTGGTAATGTCTTTCAATTCGTCGAGTGTGATCGGTTTGCAAAACACCTCGTCGATGGTCAGATCAACGGTGTGCAGCTTTTCGCCTTCATAGGTGAACTCGACCATGAGCGGCCCTTTGCGGTAGCGGTTGGTGTGGTACTGGTCGTGCTTGTAGCTAAGGTCCCACTCAAAGCCTAGTTTACGGATTTGTTCTTCTTTCATTTTACCTTCTTTTTGTAGTTTAACCCGTTTTGTTTATTATTCGCTTTGGCTTTATGCTTTCTCAGTCCGGTCATTTCCATGATCGCTTTCTGCCGTTCCAATTCCGCCAGTGTTGTTAAGCCTCGTTGGCGTTCCTCGTCAACTCTTGCCCGTAGTCGCTGGATTGTTTCTTCCTGCTTACGGACAATGGCCTCATGGCTTCGCTGCCTGGATTGTTCAGACAGGGTGTGCTCATAGTCGCTATCCTCCAATTTCTGCAACAGCGCTTCAATCTCAATCTTCAGATCTTTCACTTCGCGTTGCAGGAAGAGATTTTCTTCGAAGTCGGTAAACTTACCGCGGACGAAGATCCGGGATTCGATTGGTAGTTCGTGTTCGTTTATCATCAGTTTGATTTTTTGAGTTCATCCATCATCTTTTTCTCTTGTGCTTCAAGTATCGTATAAATGGTTTGCTGTTTATGGATGCACAGGCGTTCGTCGCAGTTCATGTCGGCGGCAATTTGTCTCAGTTCGTCCAGGCTTTTGCGGCCCAAATCCAGAATGTCGTAAGGTTTGTTTTTCATGATTTCGCTGTTTTAGTATTAAAATTCATGTTTTTATAAAATTTTCTCCAAAGTGGGTTACAACCTACAACCGAGCGAAAACGCTTTCAATTTCAATACATTGCAAATAAAAAGCGGTTGTAAGTGCTTTCGGGGTTGTAAGCGGTTGTAAGTGGGTTGTAACCTTTTTCTTACAGGGGTGTTACAACCGGCAAAGCCGCACGAATACTGGTGTTTCAAAAGCTTTTTTTTTGAGGTTGTAAGGTTGTAGGCGATTTTTAATATTTTTTCGCGCGGATTAGTTTTTAAAAAAGTTGAATAATATTCAACTGTATCTTTTATTTTAAGAGTATACATAGTCATGATTTAAAAGAGTGGAACCACATTATATCCGTACCGGGTACTACCGTTTATTTTCTTCCCGAAACGGATATATCCCAATTGTTTTAGGGCAATACCAATATTCACGTCGGTAACGGTGTATTGGCTGTTGGCTACTTTGCGGGCTTTTTTCAGGTCGCGGAGAATTTCGAGCGGCTGTTTGAATTGTGCCAGGTCCTCTTCGCCCGGCTCCGGTACACGGTACCATTCTTTAACCACCCGGTAACTGGATGTTTGCACCATAAACCGGCTGTTGTATTCCGCAAATTCCAGGTAGTCGTCCTCGTTCCAGGCAAATTCAAAGTTTTGTTCGAGCAACATCAGCGCTTCTGCCCAAATCTGGTCCACATCAACTACCCGGGAATATCCCTTCCAGTCGATCACGTCGACCTTATTCACGGCAAAGCGGCGCGAGCTGAATTCGGGCAGCAGGAACCCCCCGCGTTCGTCGTCGTAATTCGAGGTTGCATAGGCGCTGGCATAGCGTTGTTTGGCAACGGTGAACCGCTTGGATACGTTGATCGTCTGGCTCGACAAAGTGTTCTTAAAATCGTCGGCAGTGCTGCGTGTGATGCCCAGCATTTCGTCGAAGTTGATGAACAGGTTGGTGGTAAACAGGTCGGCGTAGTTCATGTCCTTTACCGACTTGGTAAAATAGCCGTTCAGTATCTCCGGCGTCAGGAACTCGATGAACGCCGATTTACCCATCCCTTCGTCGGAATTAACCATGGTGAAGCAGGCATCGTTTGCTTTCAGTCCCAGGGCACAGGCTACGGTGGCCACCAGCCATTTGCGCAGCGTGTACACCAGCCGCTTTTGGTAGTACCCTTCTTCTTTGTCGCCAAAATCGTGCGCCTGGATAAAGGTGCACAGCAGGTCGATGTGTGAGGTGCCCTTGTAAGCCTTGCGGCAACCTTCAAAGTATTCGATAATCGGGTTCCAGGGCGTTGTCTGGTTCGGACTGGTAATGATCTTTTTCAGAATGGAATCGCATCCGGTAATACCTTCTTCAAGCATGTGCAGCGAAATGTCTTCCATGCTGATTTCTTCTTCGTAGTCCCGGGTTTTGGCGGCAATCATCACCTTGGTACGGTCGAAGATGTTGATTTTGATATCGTAGTTGTCGGCCAGGAATTCCTTTACAAGCGTTACGCGGTTCGATCCGTTGGTTGGTACAGTTGTTTGTGAAAATTTATTAGCCATATCGTTTAGGGGTAAATTTAACCGCCAGCGGGCTGACGGTTTGAGAGATGTTCATTTTTGTTATTTCAGAAAGGAAGGTCGGGGTCTGGCCTGCAATCCTCAATGGCGAATTTGATTCGCTCAACTGATTTAATCGATGCCAAAACGTAGGTTTTACAGTCGAGTTTCTCGGACAGGCGTTTGGCTTCCCGTTCGGCTTCGTTTACGTCGGTGTGTTTGTAGGTTGGTGTTTGCTGACCTTCAGCGTAAACCATAAAAAAGGATGTACTTTTCATGCTTATTTTTTTTGATTGGGTTGTGCTTCTTTTTCTTTGCGTTCTCGGATGATCTGCTGTAAGCGGCGGATCTGGTCGGCCCGCTCGCGGCTGATCTCCACTTTTCCTATGCCTGGAAAAATGGCGGTTACGGTTTGCTTCTTCATCTTGCTTGTTTTATTGGGTTCGTTAATCTTCGGCTTTCGCCAGGGATAACAATCAGCGTCATCATTTCCTCCATGCGGCTGCGGATGAAGTTGGTGTAGAAATCCTCCAGGGCATCGAGCTTAAAGTTGGTGGTGGCATAGGTGCGCGATCCGGCTTCGTAACGCAGGGCAAACAGGTCGATCACGGGTTTCACAACGTTGCCAAAGTCTTTCACTTCCGATTCTTCGCGCCCCAGCTCATCGATAAACAGCGGGCGGCGCACGTAAGTCTCCAGTCCGCGTGATTTAATCATCCCGGCCAATCGCTTAGAGTGGATGGTGGTGGTGATCTTGCGGCTGTAGTTGTTGCTCAGTTCCAGGTAAGCCATCATCAATACCGATTTTCCGCAGCCTACTTTTCCGGCAAACAGCAGCCCGGCGTTCAGATTCCAACTGCAAAGCGGGTTATTGGTAAAGTAGTAGTACAACTGCCTAATGATTGGGCCGTTGTTTTGGTCGATCACAAACGGCGTAGTTACCGACCGGTGCAGCAGGATCTGTTGTGCGTAGCCGGTTAGCAGTTCTTTAAATTGCTCGTAATTCATCAATGCCTGGCATTTATAGGTGGTGAGCTCGTGTTGCTGTTTGCGGATATTGAATTGCAGCTCTTCTTCGCGGAAGTCGGGCTTCAATTGCTGCATGGGAGTATTAATATTCTGCATGTTCGGTTACTTTTTCGGGTTGTGATTTTGATTGTTCGTCTACCTTAAAGAAGCTGCGGTAAGGGCCTTTCATGGCAAAGCGGATGTACGAGATGGCCTTGTCAACATTGCCTTCCGATATCTCGTTCAGGTAATCGAGGCTGGCTTGTTCCATGCGGCTGCGCATCAGGATCCCGTGTTGCTCTGCCAGGTATTCTTTCCACATGCGCCACATATACCTGAAATCTTCCTGGTCGCACCAGCTTTCTACCTTAATGGGGTCAACCGGTGTGACAAACTTGTCAAACTGTTCGGCCAGCTTCTTGAACTGGTTCCATTCTTTTGTGAACTTTTGCAGCTTCTTCACTTGTAGGGTACTCAGCCCGGCCGTTTCAATGAACTCCTGAAGCATTTCTTCGGCCAATAATATCCGGGTGCATATTTCGTTCCAGTGATTAATCATGATGTTTCGTGTATTTATTGGGGTAGCTTTCAATGTACCAGTCAACCATCGCGTCGGCGGTACGTTTCGATTCGTACGACATGTTTGATATTACCTCCCAGGCTCCTTTTTCGTTTTTGAAAACCACTTGCCAGTTTTTTTTGACGTGGTTGTATTGTGATTTGATCAGGATCTTCATGCGGTTACTCCTTTCCTGCTTTTCCGTAATCGGGAACGTCGGCTGTCGACAGCTACGTACCGGTTAACGACTGCGCAAAAGCGAATGTAATTGGCTGCCTCGGAGAGGTTGATTAGGGTAATGGTTGTTTGTTGTTTCATTTTATCATTGGATTTAAGATTTGCACTCCATAGCGAAACTGATTCTTCAGTTCGTTTACATACTTGTTCTTTTTTGCTTTTTCAACTTGTGCCGGCATCACCGATATGGTTTTTTGTGTTTGCTGAAGCTCGATGCTGAACCCGGCAGCTTTAACGCGGCGATGCAGGTAGTATTTGCGTCTGTAGGTCCCTTTTGGTGTCATTCGTAGGTATTGAATTTGAACTCTGCACCACAGCACGGGCAGTGGGTATATAATCGAAGGTCGAATTCTTCGCCACACCAGGTGCAGGCTACCCAAACTTCGTGGTTGTAATGTTTCATAGTACTAATCCGTATGCCGAAACGGCTTTATCGTCGATATAGTAATCAGCGTACACCTTGCGGCTTTTGCCCAGGTGATTGTAAGGGCTGTCCGGCAGGTTCTCGTTTACGGCATCGAACTCGATGCCCAGCTCGCGGCTGCAAAAGTCAACGGCATTGGCAAGGTGCGTACCTTCGGGCCCATCTTCGCGGCAAGTCCACAAAATCAACTTATGCCCTTCATTTTTCAACTTCCTGACTGTGTCCACGATGCTGTCGATCGGTTTTCCGATGCCAGGGAACTGGTCGCTCACCAAGGTGCCGTCAAAGTCAACAGCAATAATTAGTTTCTTGCTCATTGGGTTAGATTTGGGGGTGATTATTGGCTTGTTTCTTGCGGGAATCGAGATTTTTGAAGTATTCAAATTCAACTTCTGATACCTTTTCAATAGCGGCATATAATCCTTCAATTGTTTCGGCATATACATAGTTGATCGTTCTGCTGCCGTGATGAGTTGACCAACCGGTTAGTTTCCCATCTTCATCATATCTGAAATTTGAACACTCAGGGGTTAGGATTTCTGCGATAAATCCATATTTATCATGATCAATCAGCAGCTGGATCAATTGATTATCGTCCCGGTATTCTTCGAAATGTTCATTTTCAGACGGGCCACATTCAGGTAAAATCTCATTCCAGACTCCATCTTCCATCTCCTGCAGGAATTCTTCCAGATCGGAAAAGTTTTCGAGCGATGCGGCAATCCAGAATAGTTTGCCGATTTGGGTCCCGTTCAATTGGTCGAATCGGTCTACATACTCTCTATTGGTTGTAGCCTGGCGCATTCCTGCCTCAATGGCTTCGTGGTTTTGTGTTTTTGTTTGTGACATGGGTTAAATCTCTTTTCAGTTGTTTAATTTCTATTTGTTTTCCAGCAATCTTGGTTTTAAGCCCAGCAATGCAATGCTGTCTTTCGTCAGAAGGTTTTGGCAGATCGTATTTTGTCGGGTTCTGCTCGTTCTTTAAGTGCATATTCAGCACATAGATGTCACCTTCTATCCGAAATATTTGGCGTTCGATTTCGGTCATACTTCTTGCTTTTGTGATTGTAAATACTTCTCGTACCGCTCTTTCGATCGGAAGTAGCGGGTGATCCGCAGCTTTGGGTCATAAACCTTATATTTCATCTGCGACAGATCCGGGCTTTCAATACCTTTCTTCTCAATTACTTCCCGGTCGTGCCTGGGTGCATTGGTGTTGAGCAGGTGCATCTCTGCGACGGGTATAGATTCGGATCCGCGGCGGTCGTTTGTCGACGTTTTGCGCCGTGCAGCCAGCTTCCGCTCCTGGTGCTTTCGGTTCGATGCTTTCATACAACATTCATTCGAACAGTACTTTTTATTATTTCTGCTTGTTTCGAACGGCTGATGGCAGATCAGGCAAAATTTTCTACTCATAACTTTTGATGATTTGCGGTTCGGCTACGTGTTTCCGGTTTCGTGCATCAACCAGCTCGTTGTCGATGTGTTTGTACATTTCAATACATTTTGTCCGCTGGTGGTCAAATTTTGATGCATCGGCAAAACGGTTTGTTTTGATCTCGATCAGGGCGTTAGCCAAGATCTCGGCTTCTTCTTCGGTTAGGTCGTTCGCAGCAAAGCGAAGCGGGTTTTCTGATGTGGTTTCGAAGTACATGGGTTGTTTCATTTTTGCTCCGGGTGGCATCCGGGGCGGGGTTAATGGCAAACAGTTTGTTTATATTCCTATTTTTGCGGCCTTGGCAATTAGCTCGGCCATGTTTTTTGCATTTAGTTTTTCGCGTAGTTTTTCGATGCGGCTCTTTAGCCCGGCAACCGACACGCATAACTTATCGGCAGCCTGCTCAATCGTCAATCCTTCTTCAAGCACAGCAATCGTTTCTGCCTCGTAATTTTTCAATCCTGTTGAAAGGCTACACAGTTTCCCGCGCAGAGGGCAATCGTAATCGGTGCACATGTGGTTGTAGGCATCGGCATTCAGTCGCCCGTCGATAAAATCCGGTGATTCGTCGAGTGCGCCAATGCGGCAATGGTACCAGCGGTCAAACTGTTCGCTGAATTTCACGTAGCCTTCTTTCTCGAGCATGGCCCGGCTAATGGTATCGTCCCTGAAAATCTCGACAATCATATTTTGCAATTTGGCCGGAGCCTGGTTGAACGGCGTTGTGTGCCCGTTATGTATCAACCATTTTTCGTTGTTGTACCAAAAGGCTTCGGTGCCTTCGATAATCCCGGCCGGAAGCTTTGCCCCTACCGTGTTTTTGTTTAAATTTGCATTCATAATCATTTATTGATTTTAAGCCCGTCAGAAGTCCGACAAGATTGAAGACGGGCTTTGTTTATTTACGAATTGAACAAATCCCGTTCTTCGGCCAGTAGTTGTTGGTCGAGCTTACGAAGCTCTCCGGCAATGGCATTCAGCTTTTTGTTGGCCCGTTGCAGCTTAAGCGCCTGTTCTGCATCCAGGGTATTCAGTGCTGCATCTCGTTCGGCTTCGGCCTGGGCTTTTTGCTTCAGCAAATCTTTACGGCCACCAATGGTCCCGTGGAAGTGTTCGTAGAGAATCTTGTAACATTCCCACTGATAATCTTCCAATCCTTCTGCATTTGATTCTAATTTGAATATCCAACCATAGATTGCAAATTCGGGTAGCGATGTCATTTCTCTGAGCTTTCCATCGGCGGCAACCATCCCGATTTCACGGGATAGTTGACCAAGGATTTTATCCTTTTTCAACCGTTCGTGTTGATACTTCCAAGCGACTCCCAATGCCTCGCAAATTGGTTTCAGTGCGATCCAGTATTGGCCATCGGCGGCGACGAAATAAATCACCTTCCCATTAAATTCTAAAAACTTTTTCACGTCCTTCTTCATGGGTTATCCGATTGATTGTTTAACAACGAGGCTGTATTTATTAATGTCGTCAGCACTGGGCAAGACACTGTCGATCCGGATCAAACGGCCTCGCTTGTCCCATGCTGCGGGAATACGATCGTCTTTCACGTAGCCCTCGTAGCGGATTAATTCGCCACTTAGGCTAAACACTTGTTTCTGTACAACATGTAAGACTTCGCTGATAGTTACGGCACTTTCGATAAACTCTTTCGAGATGGAATTTTTCATGATGGTGAAATTTTAATGATTAATGATATTATGTGGGTAGTTGATCACTCTGTGATCATCCCTTCCCGGATAAGTTTTTCTACAACTGCAAGGCGCACAAAACTCGATTCGTTCATGTTTAGTTTCTTCATCCCTTTCATTGTTGCCCGTTTCAAATCTCTCGAAACCTTTGCCTGTAACATCGCCTCCGGTTTCTGTTCAAGCATCTTCATACTATTTGCTGTTGCGTTTGTCATACTTTAGTATTAATTTGATACGACAATATTATAATATCTTGATTGGATTTACGGTATTCTGAAAGTTAAAAATTACAGAATTCCGGTAGTTTATAACTATTCTAAATATAAAATGCTGAACTACGACAAAATACACTCTGCAATTAATTTTCAGAGAACTGCAAAAACAAAGCTGTCAAGGTTTATGGGGATCGCAAATAGCACCTTTATTGATAGGTTGGAGAAAAAGAACCTTACTCCCGACGACATTGAGAAGCTGTCTGATTTTTTCAATAAGCCTATTGCTTACTTTTTTGACAGGGAATCCGACCAACTCAATGATCCACAAGGCGAATATGTGCGCGAATGCAAATCATGCAAAGAGAAGGATGCACAAATCGGAGAGTTAAAAGAGAAGCTGGGCGTCGTTAATGGCGAATTGATGGAAATGTGATGGAAATGCTCCGCAAATACAATTCGGCTCTCGAAGAGTTGCATAACAAAAAAGACCAGGGCAAATGCGGATAATATGGAAGCAACCAACTTAAAATAACAACGATGGGAACATTATTTAATCAACAACCAAGGAACTTTTATCTGGTAGACGAAGAAAAAGAAATGGAGTTTGTCATTAGTCTGTCAAATAAGTTTAAAATATCAATTAGTGAAACGATACAGATATTGGAATACTTGGAGAAAAGAAGAACTAACAACCTGATGGCAGCAGATTGCGACATAAAGGATGAACAGCTTGCCGGGTTTGGCGAATTGATAAAGCAATTCAACACCAATATTGAGCGGATTGCTGATTATTTTTCGAACAGCGAAGTAGATGACGATCGCGAATATTGATACGAAATAGTAGACCGTCGTCGCACACGCATCTGTCCAGCAGACAAAAAAGACAAAAATAAATATCTGATATCCAGAACAGTAAATGAGGGTAAAGTCTCCTGGTATCCCGACAAAATAAAAGGAACTGCTGAAATTCAGCTATTTACGTGGCAAAAGTAGACAAGAACTGAATTCGGTAGACAATGGCAGACAGTTTTGGTTATCATTAAAACCAATGCTGTTATGAAACGAAAGAAAATAGCGATCCTCCCCGAGGTTAATAATTGTGGCGGGGATCTTTCAAAAAAGTGGTTTATCTACTTTTCGTACCGCGACCCTCGAAACGATAAGATGAAGCGGTTCAAGGTTTATGAGGGATTGCACAAAATCAAAGACTTTAAGGGAAGAACAATAGCGGCTGAGCTTTTAAAGGAGGCTTATGCTGTGCGTTTGCGAAATGGTTGGAACCCTTTCCTGGATGACGAGCGGGCAATTTATGCAGATCAGCTACAATATAACAATGTTGCCAGGATCTACGGGAAAATGCGGACTGCGAATAAGACCGTCAGGTATTACGCGAGTAAGTTTTTAAGCGAAAAAGAGTCGGGCGGAGATGTAGAGCCAGAAACAATTGCAACGTATCGCAGTAAATTCAGGGTATTTGATCAGTGGATAGGAAAGGTTGGGCGCGGCGAAGACGATATTACCATGATCGACAATCCAGTCATCATTCAGTTTTTTGATTTTCTCATTAATACGGAAAAACTTTCGTTTCACACAGTGAAGCGATACCGGCAATTACTTCGCAACATGTTTGAGTTTGCAAGAAAAGATAAGGCGATCATGGAAAACCCGGTTTATGATACGCCTCGCTGCAAAAGAATAAATGACAAAAGCCCCCGCCCTATTGCCGAGTTTGACATTGTCCCGTTTAAAGAATTGATCAGGAAAGAGGATCCGCAGTTGTGGCTGGCGATCCAGTTTGAATATTACTGTTTTATTCGTCCTGGCAAAGAGCTCCGGTTTATGAAAATTGGCGATATAGATTTTGCCCGCGGCATTATTGACGTGGATGCCATTCGCGCAAAAACCGATCTGGAGAGGTTCCCTACGATACCAATTGTGTTCCTGAAAGAATTGCGCGAAACGTACCAGCTACACAGAGAACCAAAGGATTTCTATGTGTTAGGAAAAGGGGGCAGACCCGGAACTGAACACTTAAGTAAAAATACGCTTCGGAACAGATTTCGGTATTTCAGGGAGAAACTCAACATGCCCGACAGCTATAAGTTTTATTCCTGGAAGCACACAGGGAACGGGCGTGCTTCTGATGCCGGGATTCCGACAGAGGCACTACAGGAACAGAATGGGCACACTTCGATTAAGACAACTGAAATTTACATGCGTCACAAAATTGGCAAAGTCAACAAAAAGATTCAGAAAAAATTTCCTGAATTGTGACTTACAACCTACAACCTTTTCAAAAAAAATCCCCAAACAGCTCGTGCCCGGGGATTTCTAACTAAACTAAACCAATAAACCTATGAAAAAAGACGAGACTACTTTTTTATTGCGGCAAAAATTTCGGTGCAAATTTTTTTCAAATTAATGCCATAATATCTTGAAAC
>QKCF01000275.1 GCA_003246935.1 Sunxiuqinia sp.
ACCATTTGTTTTTGTGCATCGTAAGCTGGAAATACAACTAAGCTATCGCTTGTGCCTTCAGCCGCAATTTTAGCTGAAGCGCCAAGTTCTGTGAACTCAGGTAGGATTGCTTTAATCGCTTGGTTTTGTGCTTTTAATTTAGCAACCTCAATCGCTTCTTTAGTCATACTGTGAACGAAGCCCAGGATGGTTGCCGATACAAAGGTGACCACAAAAAGGGTCAGCACCATATTTAAGAAACTTGATTTAATTGTAGCCATTACTTTTTCCCTCCAAAACGTTTAGGTTTCACGTAGGCATTGATTAGCGGAGTGAAGCCGTTCAAAATTAAGATGGCAAATGAGATACCTTCAGGATAGGCCCCAAAGTTACGGATCAGCACTGTGATGATACCGATGCCCAAAGCATAAATGAATTGTCCCTTGTGAGTCATCGGAGAAGTAACCATATCGGTCGCCATATAGATAGCTCCTAGCATGGCACCACCGGTCAGCAAGTGGAATAATGGTTCTATAAATTTATCAGGGTTGATCAGGTGCAGACCTCCCTGGAACACGAAGATGGTTCCTAAGATGAATACAGGGATATGCCATGTGATTACCTTTTTCCATAACATGTAGGCAAAACCTAACAGCAACAAGGCCGCCGAAATCTCACCCATGGAGCCGGACATGTTACCGTACAGCAAATCGAGGCTTGATGGTAAGTTATGCATCAGGTCAGATACAGGTTGCCCGTTTTTGATACCTTCTTTTAAGATCGCCAAAGGAGTAGCCGTTGTAACAGCATCGGTTTGCACGTGAATGTTAACAGGCCAGCTGGTCATTTGGACAGGGAAGGAGATCAACAGGAATACACGACCAACCAACGCCGGGTTGAACGGGTTGTTTCCTAAACCTCCGAACGACAATTTACCAACGCCAATGGCAATCAATGCACCGATGATGATAATCCAGCTAGGGAGTGATGCCGGTACGTTAAAGGCGAGTAGAATACCGGTCAGGGCTGCTGAGCCGTCGGTAATTTTCGGTTCTTCTTTTGTAATAAAACGTTGAATCAGGTATTCAAAGGCCATACAGGCGATTACTGCCAGTAAGGTAACGCGCATTGCTTCGACGCCAAACATGAATACCGACCAAACCAAAGCGGGTACCAGAGCCAAAATTACCCGGTACATGATCTTATTCACCGAGTCGCTGGTATGCACGTGCGGTGAGGGTGATATGGTAAGCAGTTTACTCATTTTTATTTATTCTGAATAATTCGTTGTTTTTTCTATTGGTTTATTTTTTACGACTGCGGATGATTTGTCCGACTTTGCCTTTTCCTAAACGTATGTAGTCGAGCAATGGACGGTCGGCAGGGCAGGTGAAACTACATGAACCACATTCAATACAGTCCATGATGCAGTCTTTTTCGGCTCTGTCCCAAATTTGTTTTTCAGAAACTGTCATCAACAAGAAAGGCTCCAGCCCCATTGGGCAAACAGTAACACAGCGGCCGCAACGGATACAGTTTTGGCTGGTCTTCCGTTTAGCATCAGTATCGGGCATAATCAGGATGCCTGAAGTTCCTTTGGTAACCGGGACATCTGTTGACGCGATTGCCTTACCCATCATCGGTCCACCGCTAATGATTTTGCCTGTATCATCAGGAAGGCCTCCTGCTGCTTCAATCAATTCTTTTACCGGAGTTCCTACACGAACCATAAAGTTCGAAGGATTCTTCACAGACCTACCGGTAACAGTAACGACACGCTCAATAAGCGGTTTGTTTTTTTGCACAGCTTCGTAAACCGCATAGGCTGTACCAACGTTGCTTACCACTGCTCCAACAGCGATAGGCAGTGCTCCCGAAGGAACTTCACGACCGGTAACAGCTTTGATCAATTGTTTTTCTCCACCTTGCGGATATTTCACTTTTAACGGAACAATCTCGATTGATGAATCGGAAGCTGTAAGATTTTGCAGACTGGCAATTGCATCTTTTTTGTTGTTCTCAATTCCGATATAAGCTTTGTCTACACTCAAAGCACACATCAGGATGCGAATACCAACTAACAGCTCCGAACCTTTTTCCAACATCAAGCGGTGGTCGGCAGTTAAGTATGGTTCACATTCCACTCCGTTGATGATTAACATCTCTGCTTTTGATCCCGGAGGAGGCATCAACTTTACATGGGTAGGGAAGGTTGCCCCACCTAAACCGACGATACCTGCAGCGTTAATTTTGTCGATGATCGCTTTTCCGTCAGTGTCGAATTTTTCCACCAGTTTGTCGTCAGTGATAATGCCTTCTTCCCATTCGTCACCTTCAACATCGATGAAGATTCCCTGTTTCGGGTAGCCTGAAGCATCGGTTGCCAAATCAACCTTTTTCACTGTTCCGGAAACAGACGAATGAATGTTTGCTGAAACAAATCCGCCAGCTTTAGCGATGATTTGTCCTACTTTAACTTGATCTCCTTTTTTAACCAGCGTCTGGGCCGGTGCTCCAATATGTTGGGCTACGGGGATAAAAACACTTTTAGGTAAAGCCAGTTTTTCGATGGCTTTGTTGGCTGAAAATTTGTTTTCAGCAGGATGAACCCCTCCAAGTTTGAACGTTTTTAACACGATTGGCCTCCTTATTTAGTTTCGTTGTTATCGTTTTTTTCGTCAGCAGCAGGCTTCTTTTCAGCGGCTGGTTTTTCTGCCTTAGGTGCAGCCGGTTTTTCTGCAGCTGGTGTTGGCGGCAGGTCTGTTTTTGGTTTGCGCGGCGGGAAGTTAACTTCGACAATTGCATTTGTCGGACATTCTACCACACACTTGCGGCAAAGTTTACACTTGTCCGGATCGATGTAGGCCAGGTTGTTGGCAACAGTAATCGCATCAAACGGACATACTTTAGCACACTTACCACAGCCAATACATGCAACTTCGCACGATTTGCGGGCAACACCACCTTTATCTTCGTTGCGGCACGAAACATAGACCTTGCGATCCTTCGGTGCTTTTTTACGCAACTCAATCAGGTTTTTCGGACAAGCGTCAACACAGGCACCACAAGCAACACACTTCTCGTCGATTACTTCAGGTAATCCGGTTTCCGGATTCATGTGAATCGCATCGAAATCACAGGCCGCAACACAGTCGCCGTGGCTCAAACAGCCAAACTGGCAACCTGTTTCTCCGCTGTACAACGACGCTGTAACAGCACATGAAGAGGCTCCGTCAAATTTGTTAACCTTTGGGCGGTGATCACAGCTTCCGCCACAACGTACAACCGCTACTTTGGGAGTTTGAGCAACTGCTTCCATGCCTAGAATCTCAGCAACTCCGGTCATCGTGTCGTTTCCACCTACTGGACAGAATAGTCCCGAAAGTTCGTCAGCGTTAACGCAGGCTTCGGCGAATGCACGACAACCTGCAAACCCGCAACCACCACAATTTGCACCGGGCAGCGCTTTTTCTACATCATCGATCCGTGGATCTTCGTATACTTTAAATTTTTGAGCAACAAAGTAGAGAATCACTGCTGAGAGTGTTCCGATTGCGCTCAAACTTACAATTGTATAAACAATAGTCATGTTCATTTTTGGTATTTATTCTAAAGGCTTGATTTCAAATTCAAAAGTCTTTTTTAACCTGTTTCTGAAAAGATACAGGACAAAGTAATATGGGATAAGTGAGCCTAATGCTAACAGGCCACTTGTACTCTCGCTGGCGTTTAGCGCAGTTGATATAATCAGGATTGACAGAACAATGATAAAAGGGAGCAGATAACCGAGGAAGAGGGCTTTAAATCCTTGAACTGTTTTGCCTACAATGGTTACATGTTGCCCAACAGTATAGTCTCCCTCGAAAGAATGAATTTCAACCTCCTTGTCTTTCATATCTGCTGCCGAACAGGCTCCTTTGGCATGGCAGGAGGCACAAGCAGACTCATTAATAATGTTGACGATTATCGTTTTGTCTGAAAGCTTTTTTATGATCCCTGTATGTGATATTTGTTCTGACATCCTCGTTTTTTAATAACCCCTGGAGCTTTTCCGCACGCAAAACTATACCTATTTGTATAACTTGTTTATGTTGTAAAATCTATTTTAGAACATCTCTAGCTATTTATATTCTTTTTAAATAATTAAGAATATTTAGACTTTATAATAAACTACAAATCAGTTTGTTGTATGTCAACCTGATAAAAATCATTGTTTGTTTGGGGTGGCAATACAATCGATTGCACAGCAAAAGTAATGACTTTCTTTTTAAATCAAAATTTCGGGCTAAAAAATGAGTTCAACTGATCACGCTCCAGTCAAATTCTGTTGTGTTCATCCGTTGTAAATGGTAAGCTAAAAGTTGGTTGTCTTTCGACTGAAGAGCGGGGTCATTATATAAGATATCAGTGGCAGTGTCGCGGGCTACACGAAGTATTTCTCCGTCTTTTCCCAAATTGGCAATGTTCAGGTTGAAGCCAAGGCCGCTTTGCTGTGTTCCTTCCAGGTCTCCCGGACCACGAAGTTGCAGGTCAACCTCTGCAATTTCGAATCCGTCGTTGGTACGGACCATCGTTTCCAGACGCTTGCTGCTTTCGTTACTTATTTTGTACGATGACATCAACAAACAATAAGATTGTTCGGCGCCCCGGCCAACACGTCCGCGCAACTGATGGAGTTGAGAAAGTCCGAATCGCTCTGAACTTTCAATTACCATGATTGAAGCATTGGGAACATCAACGCCAACTTCAATTACTGTGGTTGCGACCATGATTTGAGTCTTTCCTTCCTTGAAAAGTTGCATCTCGGCATCTTTTTCTGCTGGTTTCAATTTGCCGTGTACCATGCTTAGTTTAAAGCGGGGGAAGACTTTCTTCAGTAGTTCGTATCCTTGTTCCAAATTGGCCAGATCAAGTTTTTCCGATTCACTGATCAAAGGGTAAACAATGTATGCCTGGCGTCCTTTGTTAATCTGATCGCGAATAAAATCATAGACCTGTTGGCGGCGGTTTTCCAAATAATGGCGGGTTTCTATCGGCTTACGTCCCGGAGGCAACTCATCAATTACCGATACATCCAAATCACCGTAAAGTGTCATAGCCAAGGTACGGGGAATGGGGGTAGCGGTCATCACCAATACATGAGGTGGGATGCCTGCATTTTTTTTCCACAGCTTTGCGCGCTGAGCAACGCCAAAGCGATGCTGCTCGTCAATAATAACCAAGCCTAGCTTGACGAAATTTACCGTGTCTTCAATTAGTGCATGTGTGCCTATTAGTAATTGAATTTTCCCGCTTTCAATGCCTGCGTATATACGTTCCCTCTCTTTTTTGCGGGTCGATCCGGTTAGTAGCGCTACATTAACGCCAATGCCATTTAACATCCGGCGAATGGTGTTATAGTGCTGATTCGCCAAAATTTCAGTTGGAGCCATTAAGCTGGCCTGAAAATCATTGTCGAAAGCAAGCAGGGCAACCATTAATGCAACAAGTGTTTTTCCACTGCCGACATCGCCCTGAACCAAGCGGTTCATTTGCTTGCCGCTGCCCAAATCGCGGCGAATTTCCTTAATCACCTTTTTTTGTGCTCCGGTTAATTCAAAAGGCAGGTTGTTTTGAAAGAAGGTATTGAAGTTATACCCGACATGTTCAAAAATAAAGCCTTTGAAAACTTCTTGTCTACGGTGCTTTAAACTCAGAATTTTGAGCTGAATGTAAAAAAGCTCTTCAAATTTCAGTCTGAAGGATGCCTTTTGTAGCAGCTGCGTGCTTTCAGGAAAGTGAATTTGTTTGAGCGCTTCTTTTAAGGGGATCAACCGAAGAGGTTCCCGTACCGAAGGGGGGAGGGTCTCATAGATTTTCCCGTCCAGAGCTAGGGTCAGGTTGTATTGAATTTTATTAATCGCCCGCGTGTTCAGAAATCGCTTTTTAAGCGTTTCCGTAGTATTATAAAATGCCTGCAAAACTCCGGTTGACACTTGCTGGCTCGCAGCTGTTTCAATTTCGGGATGGATAATGTTTACACGGCCATTAAAAACAGACGGTTTTCCGAAAACAATATATTCCTGTCGTGGCTTCAGGTTTTCACGGATATATTTGATCCCGGCAAACCACAGTAAATCCATACTGCCTGTATCGTCGTGAAAAGTTGCCAGTAAACGTTGTTTGCGTCCTTCACCAATCAACTCAAAATTACCCAAGGTGCCTTTTACCTGTATGTAGGCCTGGTTGGCATCAAGTTCCCGTATTTTGTAAAATTTAGTACGGTCGATGTATTTGTACGGAAAGTAATACAGTAAATTCCTAAAACTCGAAATTCCAAGTTCCTTTTTTAGTAACTCTGCTCGTTGGGGCCCAACGCCCGGCAAAAACTTGATATCTTGATCCAAAAAATCAGGCATGAAGCAAAGATAAAAATTATCAGTTTTTTGATTTGGTTCAGTACAAAGATTTGTAGAAAAGCTTGCTCGGAATAAAATAGAAAAATGGAAAATATTATGTAACATTCTGTGATTTATTTCCTTTCATAGTATTATATTTACAAAAATGAAAAAGGCCGGCAGGACTTTTAAAATACAGGTTTCATAAAAACACATTTCTCACCATGAAAGAAGTCATTCAGTTAAGAGGGATTGTCAAAAATTACAAAGTTGGAAGCCAGGTTGTCAAGGCTTTGCGGTCGGTAGATCTGACAGTAAAGCAAGGCGAGTACGTTGCAATAATGGGGGCATCGGGCTCTGGTAAGTCAACATTGATGAACGTAATCGGCTGTCTGGATACACCAACAGAAGGCACTTATGTGTTGAATGAGAAAGATGTTAGCTTTTTGACTGATGATGAATTGGCTGAGATTAGAAATGCAGAGATCGGTTTTGTATTTCAAACCTTCAACTTGTTGCCTCGGAACACTGCTTTGGAGAACGTAATGATGCCTTTGGTGTATGCAGGTGTCCGAAAAAAACAACGTACTGAGAAAGCAGAGGCGATGTTAACGAGTGTTGGGTTGGAAGATCGTATGGAACATCGACCAAATGAATTATCCGGAGGTCAGCGCCAGCGCGTTGCTGTTGCGAGGGCATTGATTAATAAGCCGGCGATTTTGTTAGCCGATGAGCCTACCGGAAATCTTGATTCAAAAACATCGGAGGAAATAATGCAACTGTTTTCTGAAATTCACAAACAAGGAAACACTTTACTTGTTGTAACGCACGAAGAAGACATTGCACAACACGCTCACCGGATTATCCGGCTGAAGGACGGCCAGGTTGAATCGGATACCATGAATGAGAATCCGGTGTATTGAAAAAATTAAATTTGTAACGAGCATTAAGGCTTGCCCGGAAGCGATGGCGAGCCCTCATATATTTAATAGAGATGGCGAAAGAAGTGAGAATTTATACAAAGACAGGGGATGACGGTACCACCGGATTGATTGGTGGAAGTCGGGTGAAGAAATATGATATCCGTTTGGAAGCTTACGGTACGGTTGACGAACTAAACAGTCATGTTGGTTTGGTTTTATCGGGTGTTGATGATGAGCAGACCAAGATCGTTTTGACAGATGTGCAAAATAAACTGTTTGTAATCGGAGCCCATTTGGCGATGGACGAGAATGCCGGCGATATGAAAAAGCAGTTGCCTTGTGACGAACATGATATTGAATTGTTAGAGAAGGAGATGGATAAGATGTTTGAGACATTGCCCAAACTGAACAATTTTATCATGCCTACCGGATGTCAGGTTGCCGCTTTCGCCCACGTTGCCCGTACGGTTTGTCGGCGTGCGGAACGACGTATTGTTGAGCTTGCAGAAAAGACAGATGTTGATCAAAATCTTACAAAATATATCAATCGTCTTTCGGACTACCTTTTTGTGTTATCCCGGAAGTTAAATTTGGACAATAAAGTGGCTGAAACCCCATGGATTACTGGGGGTGTCAGATAATTTTTTTTTTTGTTGTGCATGTTCTAATTTTTTCTATATTCGCAAAATCATAAAAAGTTAAGCTAAATAAAAACTAAAAATACCCTCGAATATGTACTGGACACTAGAACTAGCATCTAAATTGGAAGATGCACCATGGCCAGCCTCTAAAGATGAATTGATTGACTATGCAATTCGTTCGGGCGCTCCTCTTGAAGTAATTGAAAACTTACAGGAAATAGAGGATGAAGGCGAAGTTTATGAAAGTATTGAAGACATTTGGCCGGATTATCCAAGTAAGGATGATTTTTTCTTCAATGAAGATGAGTATTAATTAGGATTACTAATAAAAGAAAAATAGCAGGATGATCTCCTGCTATTTTTCTTTTATAAAGATATCTTTCAGGCTTTTGGGCCTCATGGCATCCCGCCACTTAAAGCCCGGCAGTAATTTGTCTAATTCCGAAACGTCTGCTAACGGTACCAATTGTCCGTCGGGCGTTGTGAAAAACGAAATCCGCCTTACTTTACTTTCTGCTAGTTGGATTTGAATGGTACTGGCTTGTGCCTTATTCAACCCGATTATACCGCTGTCGTCTTTCGC